>JAHEHB010000466.1 GCA_024644775.1 Deltaproteobacteria bacterium | reverse complement strand
TTTATTACGTACTCTATACCTATTGCATAGGTCCAAGTATCTTCCCAATCCAAAGGTACAGTCATGGATGTTTGACCGGCCACTGGCTCTTTGAATTGAAATTTAAGTTCATCATTTGTTGACCAATCCCACCAATATACATCAAACGTTAATGTAAGTGGTCCTCTTGACCAAGCAGTTCCCAAAGATAAAAATTGAGGTAAATCTACATCAAGGTCTGCTTTTGTATTGTTCAAACCGACGGGTATAGGGCCGATGCTGCCAATTTCGGGAGAAAAATTCACATCGAGATCATCAAATGAATGTTCTATCTTGCTACGGTAATTAAAACCCAGACTGAAATTCTCTGTGAACTTATATAGCGCTGCTGCATTCCAAGCGTAGCCGAAATCATCACCGCTTATTTCTGAAGAAACCTCTGGGACACCCGGAGCTACGAAGATTTTATTCTCAAGATTTAAGTCGGCCCATTCAACACGTCCGCCTATTGAAAGAGAGAGTTTGTCATTAACTTGATATGCCGCCACAGGACTTAACGTCAAGGTTGTCAGTTCCGCATTTTTGCCACCTGGAGCAAATCTACCTTCAAAGGAATCCGGCCACTCGAAACCAAGGCCAAAAATAGTATATGCACCTAAACCTAAGGATAGTTTGTCATTCATTTTTGATGTTAAATAAAAGTTTGGAATAAAGAATGTCTGACTTTCCAAGTCTGTTTCAGCACCGGCGCTTGATCCTGGCATCCCAGAAGTTCCAGCACTTGTAAATGTTCCATTAACGGTTGGTATAGAAAAGCCTAAGGATATTTGGGTTCCCTCAAGTTGGGTGATGCCCGCAGGATTAAAATATACGGCGGTCGCGTCATCTGCGAGCCCAGTAAATGCACCCCCCATGCCGTGAGCCTTGGCACCTTGCTCATATCCCGCCCAACCATGACTAAAAGCCAACGAAGGGAATGTTATAAGTAACACTATCATAATCGATAAAAGGCCAAATCGTTTGCGACTCATGGGATTTTCCTTTCGTTGATTCCGAGCTTGAATTGCCGGAAAGATGAAAATTCAATTGGTTCGATTCTCTGCACAAAGTCATTTTTAGAAAACAAACAAGTCTGCACCGCCGGTTACCGGCAATGCAGACCCGGTAATGTAGCTTGCGTCATCCGATGCCAAAAAACTGACCAGTGAAGCTACCTCTTTGGGTTTACCTAATCGTTTCATGGCAATTCGATTTTTAATTTTCGATAACATTTCAGGCTGGTGAAGCATAAGGGCCTCAGTTTCAATAAATCCCGGCAAAACAGCATTAACGGTAATTCCGTGTTTCGCGCCTTCTAATGCCAAAGACTTTGTGAGGCCGATAATACCGGCCTTAGACGCACCGTAACCCGGTTGTGCAAATGCTCCACTAAGGCTGACAAATGACGAAATATTGATGATCCGTCCCCACTTATTGTTTTTCATCAATGGCCAGACCGCCTTCGCGCAATTGTATGATCCCGTCAGATTGACTTCCAAATCCCGCTTCCACATGTCACTGGAGTGTTTGTCAATCAGGGCCATATTGTCCATTACCCCAGCGTTATTGACCAGAATGTCAATACGGCCTAATTTTTGAGTAACCGTTGATACAGCTTCCTCGATTTCATCTTGACTGGTGACATCCATTTTGAACCACTGGGCCCAGCGTCCGGTTTTTTCTATTTCTTCGGCAGTTGATTGGGTATGGATAGCTTTAGTTTTCGTGAAATGAGAAGCAAGAAAACCATAGTCGGTTGTTTCTTCCTTGCTTATAATGTCCTTCTCAACCAATAAGTCAGTAACCGCTACATGTGCACCGGATTTACCGAGGATTAAGGCGATTTCTCGCCCCAAACCACGGGAAGCTCCTGTGACTAACGCCACTTTTCCATCAAGTATTCTGCTTTGATTGTTCATTAATTGCTATCTCTATTGATTGATGGCTTACTCGGGGTGACCGTATTCCGTCCAGTTGATATTGCATTCCCTCATATCGTTTTTCATGGCTCCTTGAAATGAAACTGGAACTTTCGCAAAGAAAGCATCTACCATGTCTTTTTCTGAAACCACCGTGCGACCATCTTCCCTGGCAATACTCTCCGCTTTTGGTGTAATCATGCGCTTGGCGGTGCTGCGCAATGCGATTGGAATTTTACTTAACAGAAAATCATAATTTTTCTTTGTACCTTCATCCCAAATAACTTTTCCATCCGTCATTTTTGTCATAATTTTGCCCTCTAAAGATGCATCCTTTTTGCATTCGATTTTTTTAAATTATTTTTTGACCATTCTGCCTTGTGGTTTTCGCCACGGTTTTTCGATGTAGTCCATCTCCTTTTTCCACCAAGGCGTATTCAATGAGGGCATCGGTGCTCTGATTACACCTTCCGGAACAAGGAGTTCATGTTCCGCCCATTCTCCAATTTTGTATTCATCAAAAGCGTACTCTCTGCCGAGCCGGGGATTGTATTCACACGCTGGAGTTATGCCGATAAGCGTACGAAGCAGGCAGGTATTGCATCTGACGCAGCGATTGATCTCCTTTTTGCGACCGCTGGCCAGTTTGTTGACATATTCGGGGTCGCAAAAGAGCTGCCGCCCCATAGCCTGAATATCGTATTTGCCTTCGGCGATATTGGCTTCAATCTTATCAGGGTTGTGCTGCGAGGCGACAATTACCGGGATAGACAACGCATTTTTAAAGGCTTCGCCATGGGCCGGGATATGTTTCGATTTATCCATGTCCGTAATTAAATGACCGGACTCTTCATAACCGGCACCGTCCGAAAGGCTGATGAAATCGGCCCCTCTGGCTTCCAAGTCCTGTGCCAGATCGATCATCTCTTCTTCGGTGAGGCCGCCCTCCATATGTTCTTCTGCACTGATGCGCACACCGACAGCAACACCGGGACAAGCGTATCGAACCTGCTCCATGGCTTCATTTAAAAAACGCTTCCTATTTCGCCATTCACCACCGTACATATCGGTCCGTTTGTTGCTGAACGGCGACAGAAACTGGTGCTCGAGATATCCATGTGGGCCATGGATTTCGATAACATCAAACCCGGCTTTTACTGCCAACTGGCAACTGGCTGCGTACTCTTTTTGCTCGCTTCTGATCTCCTCGATGCTCATTTCACGCGTCATCTGACCGGTTAAAAACTCTCTTTCTAATTCGGCCATTCGAAATCCGCCGTCCATTCCGTTGGGCACTGTCTCCACGGTCATCTCGTAAGGCAATCCGGCGGTCGGCGCAGGTGCTTTTTTTGAATGATCGTAAGAGTGACCCTGCCGGCCAAAGCCTATACTCATTTGTGCTGAAATTTTTGCACCAAAGTAGTGAACCCTTTCCGTCAATCTATAGAGTCCTTGAAGGTGCCCCAGGTGGAAGCAGTGCATGTTCCTTCCATATACAAACTCTGAGCCCATTTTAGTCGCCATGATCGCTCCGGTCGTCAGCAGCGCCGTTCCGCCCTTGGCCCGCGCCCCAAAGTAAGCGACCAATTGCTCGGTAACCTCTCCGTTCACACCGGACATGGTTTCATTCATGGGCGCCAATGCAATCCGGTTCTTTAGCTCCACCGGTCCGATATTGATAGGACTGAAAATGTGCTCATATTCCTTTTTGTCTGCCATGGTAGCCTCCCTTACTTGTTTATCCTACGTTTGGTGGTATCAATTCCGAGCAGTCTGGCAAGATTTTCGCCGAAGATCTTCTTGCGATCTTCATCGGTGATGGCGGGATATCCATAGGACTCCTGCATGTCTTCAGGGATCTGGAAATCACGAAATCCTGATACGGCAGCATAAACCTGGACGCTGAATCCAGCGTAGTCTGTCCCCCAGACAATCCGATCCGGCCCCACAAATCGCAGGGCTTCCCCAATGATCTTGGCGAATTTACGGGGTGCGGTCATGGCCCAGGGAATCAACAAGCTCAGGGACGGATAGATGTTCGGGTGTCCCATGGCCACCATATTCAAGTCGTCGCAGTGGGGATAACCCATGTGGAAGGCTACGATTTTGAGTTGCGGAAAATCACGGGCCACATCGTCAAGCAGCA
>JAHEHB010000122.1 GCA_024644775.1 Deltaproteobacteria bacterium | reverse complement strand
ATTCGGCATTGCGGTTTACTTGACAATCCAAAGACAGATTTTCCGGATACCTTTGGCCAACCGTCCTTTATTATTTTTAGCTATTTTTTTGATATTTATCGGTATACAGTTTGTTACCCTAGGGTTATTGGCTGAACTTCAATCCAGAATTTACTATGAAACACAGAATAAGCCGATATATTTTATAAAAACGATTTTAAGAAACAGATAATATCTTTCGTGAATCGCAAGGTCATTATTGTAACACCATGGTACGGAGAATTTGCTGGTGGTGCTGAATTGGCGGCCAGAAAACTTGTCGAAAATCTCGTATCTATCGGGCTTGATGTCGGTGTGTTTACGACTTGTTGCAAAAGCCCATTTGATAACTGGTGGACCGACTATTATAGACCCGGTTCTTATGAGAAAAACGGGATACAAGTTTTAAGGTTTTCAGTCAACTATGAATTGTCTGAATTTTATTTTAAAATAAATGAAAAACTAATGAATGGATTGCCCGTATATAGAGATGAACAATTGAAATATATGCGAGGTGTGATTAACAGTCATGATATGATATCTTATATAAAGACGAAAAAACAGTATACATATGTCTTCATCCCTTATTTATACGGCACTACGTTTTGGGGAATCAATGCACTACGCCACGAGGCGGTGATAATACCCTGCCTGCATGATGAAGCCATAGCGAAATGGGATATCATTAAAGAAATGCTCTTAAAAGCGAAAAAAATCATTTTTTTGTCGGAACCCGAGAAAGAATTGGCAAAAAAAATATGTGACACAAATTTTAATAAGATGCCTGTTTTGGGTATTGGAATTGATACTGATATCTATAGTGATGGTTCGCGATTTAGGAAAAAGTACGGAATCAACGAACCATTTCTTATTTACGTGGGTCGTAAAGATAAAGGGAAAAATGTACTTCAATTAGTAGAGTATTTTAAAAACTATATTGCATTGTATGATAAGACGATGAAAATGGTTTTTATCGGGGAC
This sequence comes from Deltaproteobacteria bacterium, assembly GCA_024644775.1. The sequence continues at coordinate 12,176 of JAHEHB010000122.1, read as the reverse complement.
GGCGACGTCGATCTGATACCATCCAATGATTCTCGGTTCATCGATTTACACTACATTCCCGAACAAGATAAATTCGATGCAATAGCTGCCTCTGTCGCACTTTGTAATCTTTCAGACATGGAAAGTTTTTCTTTTGTAATTATGGAAAGTTGGTTAACCGGTACACCAGTTGTTGTATCGTCACGAAACAACGTGACAAGAAATCACTGTATGAAAAGTGGAGGAGGGGTTATCGTAACCGATGATAACGAATTCTGTCAGGCCATCAAGCAATTGTCGGAAAACGCGGTATTGTCAAAAAAGATGGGAAAATACGGAAAAGAATACGTTTTGAGAGAATTTTCCTGGGAAAGTATTTTGCCAAAATATGTAGGGGTCTTCGGCGAAATAACATGAAGATTCTCATCGATGGCCAGACCTTGGGCTCACCGGAACGTTATCGGGGAATCGGACGGTATCTTATTAATATTCTGAAATATCTCAACTTGCTTTATTCTGACAATACTTACTATGTCAGTTTCACAAACGATATCGATTTGTGGGATATTCCAGAGATAATCATCGAAAATACCAAGTTTATCCGGATTGATATCGATCCGAAAAACGACGATTCCAATCTTCGTTCGATACAATATCGAAACGCACTGGAAGGATGGGTTCGTAAAGAAGATATCGATATATATTGGAATCCGAACCCTTTAATGACAAATGTGTTATTTGCCGGGAAGATAAACGGATGTAAGAGCCTGGTCACGGTTCATGACGTAATCCCTCTCATATTTCCAAAGGCTTATTTACACGACCTGACGAAAGGTGTTTTTGAAGACTATATGAGTCGACTCACGATGCTCGCCGCGTTTGATTGCGTCCTGACCGATTCCGAATCAACAAAAGAGGATTTAAAAAGATTTACGGGCATTTCTGGAAAAAAAATAGTCGTTTTGTATTATGGAATCGATAAAGTAAATTTTGATATCTGTACCCGGGATGATGTTGATGAAATAAAACTGAGATATGGACTACCGAAAGATTACATTTTTACGATCGGAGGGCCGGATTTTAGAAAAAACGGCGACAACCTAATCAAAGCGTTTTCTCTATTAGTAAAGCAATATAAAGAAAAAATTCATTTGGTATTGGGAAGTTATTATGATCATTCGACAAAATCTCACATTAGAGATTTAACAAAAAAACTCGATACTGAAAACAGAATCATGTTTACCGGAAAGATAGCAGAAGGAGACCTAAGTGGACTGTACACCGGTTCGAAGATATTTGTTTTTCCTTCTCTCTATGAGGGGTTTGGAATCCCGGTTCTGGAGGCCATGATTTCCGGTTGTCCCGTCGCAGCATCGAATACATCTTCAATTCCTGAAGTGCTTGGAAATGACGGATTATATTTTGATCCCAATGATGTCCAAGATATGGCACTAAAAATGAAAAAGCTTGTTACTGATGCCGATCTTCGAAAAATTTTATCAAAAAAATTGAAAATAAGGGCCGATCAATTTAGTATGGATAGAATTGCGAAACAGTTGTTTCAGATATTCAAAGCATTACTGATTAGAAAAACACTTGATAAAGTTACTCGTCCGAATCTGTTTCGAAGAAAAATACGTTTGGCATTTTTTAGTCCGCTAAATCCCCAGGAATCAGGGATATCCGACTACAGTGAAGATCTTCTGAGCCGTCTTAATGAGCACGCAGACATCGATCTGTTTGTTAATGGTATCATACCTTCTAACCGCATTATTTTAAACTCCTTTAATTACTATAGTTACGACAAATTTAAAGATATGGTGGGAAAAAAGCCTTACGACAATATTATTTACCATATGGGAAATAATTTAATGCATGAATATATCTACTCAACACTTACCCGATATCCGGGAATAACTGTGTTGCACGATTATAATATACATCCCTTTATAAGCAGAATGACGATTGAAAGAGGCGATCTCCAGGCTTATTGTTCAGAAATAAAAACATGTTACAAAAGCCTTGGCGATTTACTATCAAACAGAGTTGAAAAAGAGAATAAATCCCTCGATCCACTTAAATTTACTTTAAATGAGAGAATATTTGAAACAAGTAAAGTGGTGATTGTTCACAGCGACTGGATTAAAAAACAAGTAACCCATGATAATATTATCGTAATTCCGCAGGGAGTGAAAATTGATTCAAAGGTTACTCAAGAAAAAATTGATAAATTAAGGAGCAAAAAAGGCATTCTAAAAGAGCAATTTATTGTATCTTGTTTCGGAGATATTGTAAGTACAAAGCGAATTGAGGTTGTGTTAAAAGTATTTTCAATATTGAAATTATTTGTTCAACGTTCAAAACTCATTCTAGTTGGAAAGTGTTACAAAGAAATGAGAAATATTATTAATACGCTGATCGAACGGTATCGATTAGGAGAATCCGTTTTACTAACCGGACGAGTACCACTTGATGAATACAAAGACTATATGAGACTAACTGATATTATAATAAATCTCCGATATCCGACTTTGGGTGAAACTTCAGCAAGCCTTCTGAAATCCATGTCGTACGGAAAACCGATTATTGTATCCAAGGTGAATCAATTTACTGAAATACCGGATGAGTGTTGCACAAAAATCGATGTAGGAAAAGAAGAACGGAATCAACTATTAAGTATTTTAATACGACTGGAAAAAAATCCTTCATTAAGAAATACATTAGGACAGAAGGCTAGACAATATGTTATAGATCATTGTTCTTGGGATAACGTAGTAAAGAAATACCTGGATCTTTTGTATTCACATTCGACCATCAGCTCGAATACGATTGGTAAAATTTTTTAGAAATCGCATCGATACAGGCTTTAGTTTTTGAGTTATAGGACTGAAACTGGGATTGGAAATGAAACTGTCTGTTGTCATCCCTGTCTACAATGAATTGTCAAGCATCGGTAGAGTTGTTCAAAGAGTAAAGGATTCTCCGATACAAGATATTGAAATAATTGTTGTAGATGATGCTTCAACGGATGGAACTCGGGAAAAACTGCAAAATGAGATTGAACCCCTAGTAGACAAAGTTATCTACCATCGCAAAAACAGGGGAAAAGGCGCTGCTCTGCGATCTGGGTTTAAGGAAATCACCGGTGATGTTGTTGTGGTTCAAGATGCCGATTTAGAATACGATCCCGTTGAATATGCACGATTAATGCATCCTATTCACTCCGAAAAGGCAGATGCAGTATATGGATCCCGTTTTGCAGGCGGTGGTCCCCATCGAGTGCTATACTTCTGGCATATGGTCGGCAATCGCTTTCTTACGTTGCTTTCAAATATGCTTACCAATTTAAATCTCACCGACATGGAAACATGTTATAAAATGTTCCGGCGAGATGTCATTCAGTTGATTGAAATTAAAGAAGAACGATTCGGTATTGAACCCGAAATAACTGCAAAAATTGCGCGGAATGGATGTCGCATATACGAAATCGGTATATCATATGCCGGACGCACGTATGCGGAAGGGAAAAAAATTCGATGGAACGACGGTTTTAGAGCCGTTTATGCTATTTTGAAATATAATCTTTGGTCCCGTTAAGTTCTGATTTATATGAGAATCGGCATCGATGCTCGTCCACTCAGCTATCAATTAACCGGTATTGGTTTCTATCTGCAGTCTCTGTTAGGTACCATTCAAAAAATTGATAAAAACAATTATTATTTCCTTTTGTCAAATACGAAAATCGACTTTGATCTCACGAATTCGAAATGGACAAAGATCGAAGGGAGTGTTAATAAAAAATTCCTCAGCACTCCCTGGATGCAACTATGGGGGCCCCTGGTCGCCTGTAGACTGGGTTTCGATCTTTTTTGGAGCCCCCGCCATCATCTTCCCGTCGCATTAGCCTATCGAATCAAAACTGTCTTGACCATCCACGATATCGTTCACCATTACTATCCTAAAACAATGACGCTGCCGAACCTATTGGCCGAAAGACTTTTGATGCGATTGTCTTTGATACGCTCAAATCGTGTTATTACAGATTCAAAATCAACCGCATCGGACCTTCAGCGAGTTTATGGCTTAAATCAAAAAAAAATTACCATCATACATCCTGGGAGTCCAACTTTGGAAGAAGAAGCAACGGATCGTGATGCTTTGGAGATCGACCTTTCTTTAAAATATTTTCTATTTGTTGGAACGTTAGAACCCAGAAAAAATTTTAATCGAATTCTGAACGCATTTAGATCAATAGAACCTGAACGATATAATGTACACCTTTTCGTTGTCGGAAAAAAAGGGTGGAAAACCCATCACCTTACGGAGATAATAAGAAGACATCCTTTGACATCAAACATTCATTTATTGGGGTACGTGCCAAGAAAAACATTGAAAAAATGTTACGAGAAAGCGCTGTGCCTGTTATATCCTTCACTATATGAGGGATTCGGTTTTCCCATTTTAGAGGCAATGTGCTGCGGTACTCCTGTAATCACCTCCAATGTGTCATCGATGCCTGAAATCAGCGGCGATGCAGCTATCAAAGTGAACCCTTTTGATCAAACCGCCATAGCAAGTGCCATGAAAGACGTATTGGAAAACAGTAATCTTAGATATTGTCTACATACACGGGGCCTGAAAAGAATAAAAAAATTTTCTTGGTTGAAATGTGCAACGGAAACGATTCGAGTGTTAGAAACAATCGCTGCAAAATGAAAGTACTACATATATATAAAGACTATTACCCTCCCATAAAAGGAGGTATCGAGGGACATATTAATCAGTTGGCCAATGGCTTAAGACATCGAGGCATAGATGTTGAGGTATTGGCGTCAAACACTTGTGCCAAACTCGATATCGAAAATATTGCCGGTATAACCGTTACTAAAGTGCCGCAACTGGGTCGGTTTGTATCCGCGCCCTTAAACATGACCTTTTCATACTGGATTAAACGGTTGGGCGAAAATGCGGATATTCTCCATTTTCATTTTCCGAATCCAACCTCAGAAATATCGTATATGATCTCCAGACTAAAAAGACATGTGGTTGTCACCTATCACAGCGATATCGTACGGCAAGCGAGGCTCGGAAAGTTATATGCGCCGATCTTAAGAAAATTCTTAACACAGGCAGACTCGATTATCGTGACATCGCCAAACTACCTCGGATCATCGGCCGTACTAAACGGGTTCAAACATAAATGCACGTTGATTCCCTTTGGCATCAATCCATTCGAGTTCGCGATCTGTCGGAATACACAAGAGAAAATTTTCAAATTACGTGATGGATATCGTAGCGGAATACTGCTCTTTATCGGAAGATTCCGTTACTATAAGGGCCTCCACGTTCTTGTTAAAGCCATGGAAGATATAGACGGTATATTGCTGCTGATTGGCACAGGTCCGATGGAATCAGAACTCAAGCACTATGTTGATCGTTTGAAATTAGAAAAAAAAGTCATCTTTCTGGGTGAACTGTCTGATGCCGAAAAGATATTATATCTTCATGCTTGTGATCTGTTCGTTCTTCCTTCGATATTTAGGAGTGAAGCCTTTGGCATCACTCAATTGGAGGCCATGGCGTGTTCAAAACCGGTGATCTGCACTGAGCTCGGAACTGGAACATCTTTCGTGAATAAACACAAAGAGACTGGATTGGTGGTTCCCCCGAATGATTCAGATGCACTTGCAGCAGCGATCGATTTTTTACTTGGGAATCCGAAGACCAGAGAGAAGTTTGGTAGAGCCGGCTTTACTCGTGTGCAAAATTATTTTTCACACGATAAGATGATCGAGGACACGATATCTCTGTATGAAAAATATTCATCACCCCAAGGCGAAATTTCTGCTCATCGTTTGTGCGTCGAAAAAGCCATAACGCCAAGACGAAAAATAAAGATCCTTCGTATCATATCCCGTTTGAACATCGGCGGACCCGCTATCCATGCATATTTACTTACAAAAGGACTCGATAAAAAAAAATTTGAGACGATTCTCGTGACAGGAAAATTATCTTTCTTCGAAGGCGACATGGGGTATCTTTTTGATTCAACGGATAACATGCCAATCGTTATCGGTGAATTGCAGAGGGAGCTGAACCCTTGGAAAGATATAAAAGCATTTGTACAAATATTTAAAATTATTATCCGAGAAAGCCCGGATATTGTTCATACCCACACGGCAAAGGCCGGTGCCAGTGCTCGAATTGCCGCTTATCTATGCGGCCTTTTTTGTCGAAGAAATATTCGGACCGTTCATACATTTCACGGACATGTATTTTCAGGATACTTCAACAGATTTATTTCTGCTGTTATTATATGGATAGAACGATTTCTTATGATGATAACTGATGTCGTCATTGCGATTAGTGAAACGCAGAAATGGGAGCTGAAAGAAAAATACCGCATTGCTCCGTCGCATAAAATAAGAACAAAGGAATTGGGGTTCGATCTAAAACCTTTTTTAGAGAACGACCGTAGAAAGGGAAAATTCAGACGTGACTTGGGAATCAATAATAATACCCTACTGATTGGTATCGTTGGCCGGTTGGTACCGATTAAAAATCATAAAATGTTTTTAGAGGCTGCAAAAATTTTTATCCGGCAACATACGGATGTAAATGTTAAATTCCTTATTGTGGGGGACGGAGAACTCAGACACTATCTTCTGGTTCATTTGCGGAAATTGGGAATTGAATCTTACGTTCGGTTTTGTGGATGGCTTAAAGATGTATCCATTGTTTATTCAGATCTTGATATCCTTGCTTTAACCTCGTTGAATGAAGGAACCCCTGTCTCGATTATTGAGGCCATGGCATCCTCGGTTCCCGTGATTGCAACCGAGGCGGGGGGAGTTGTGGATTTAATAGGCGTTGGAAACACTCCCCGTAAATCAAACCTGTCAAATGGATTTAAAATATGCGAACGGGGCATTCTTTGTCGAAAAAATGATGCCGCTGGATTTTCAAATGGATTACGATACTTGATGGATATTGATCCAAATAAAAAAGAAAAAATGCTTTCACAGGCTTGTGCATTTGTAAAACAAAAATATTCTCAAAACCGTCTCTACAAAGATATTGAAGAAATCTATCTCGATTTAACAAAAGATATTCATTGAATAGACACCGGGAGATTTCGAGGATCGCAAGCGCTTCAAAAAAGCCGCGCATCTTGTTTGTGCTCCGTTCTCTTGATGTGGGTGGTGCCGAAAAACAAATATTTCTTCTAATTAAAAATATCCACCAAACTACCCATGCATGCAATGTTTTTACCCTGGAAAAAGTTGGCATTCTGAATCAGCAATTATCTAAACTCAACGTACCGGTATATTCCGGAGGGTTAAAAAAAGGGGATATTCTTCAATCTCCCGGCAAAGTGATTTTTGCGGCACTCCGACTGTTAGTTTGCATAAGAAGCGTGCGTCCTAAAATCATTCATTCGTGTTTACCCCTGGTAACCTTCCTTGGAGCAATGTTGGGTCGAATATTTAAGGTTTCTTTAGTCGTGACGAGCCTACGCGCGCTAACGAGTCATCAGCCATGTTGTGACGGTAAATTCAATGGCCGTCATGAGAGACGTATTAAAGCGGGAATACATCGACCCCACTAAAGTGGTGCTTATTTATAATGGAGTGGAAACATCACAGTTTAATTCTGTTTTTAACGAGCGCGATAAAATCCGCAGAGCTTTGGGCATCCAACCAACACAGAAGGTTGTTGTATGTGTTGCAAACCTAATACCTTATAAGGGGCATTCAACTCTTGTGAGGGCGGCCCGGATTGTTATCGATAAAAATGCCAATACGAAATTTCTAATCGTCGGTGAGGATCGAGGTATAAAAAAAAATCTCGAACGAGCGGTACGATGCTTTGGATTAGAGAACAAAATACGATTTTTGGGCCTCAGACAGGATATCCCACAACTTCTTACGGCCAGTGATCTTTCGGTACTCCCTTCACACGAGGAGGGTTTTTCAAACGTTCTTTTAGAATCCATGGCAGCGGGACGAGCGATTGTTACCACAAATGTTGGTGGAAATTCTGAGGCAGTCGTCCATGGCGAAACAGGATGGTTGGTACCACCTGGACAACCTGTTCTTATGGCAGAAAAAATCATAGATTTGTTGCGGGAGTCAAATAAGGCAAATCTTTGGGGAAAACTTGGAAAGGATAGGGTAGTGAAACATTTTTCCGTCCAGAAAATGATCGATAAACACTTAGCACTTTATCAAAGAGCCGTCTAGGCGTTTAGTGCCTTAAAACATGTTTCTCGCTGCTATTATGGAGACGCTGTGCGGTTAGCGATTTTTCTGGGAAGTTTTTCCGCACTGAATATCATACTCACTTTTTTCTACCAGTGGTACATATTGACCTCCATCGGGCCGGGCTCTGAAACAGATGCATTGTTCGCTGGAATGGTTGTGCCGGAGTTTTTTATTGTTGTTTTAACCGGCTCTTTAACCCACGTTTTAGTTCCACTATTTTCGGTCCAACACAAAGATGCACTCGCTCAAACGGCATGGACCTTTATTCAAGGTATTGGTCTAATTTTTGTAGGCCTGGCACTGATTCTATTTTTTACATCATCGTTATGGGTACCCTGGACAGTGCCAGGATTCCAATATGCTTCAAAATTACTGACCATTTCGGTGGCACGAATATACCTTATTGGAATGGTCTTTACCTCTTTCAATGTCGTTATTTGGGCATATTATCATGCCCGAATGCATTTTATTTGGGCGGAATTGAGCCTGGTAATCGCCACGATATTAGGACTTTTCTTTCTGCTATGGGCATTGCCGAGATGGGGAATTGTCTCAGCCGTATGGGCGTTTGTCTTACGTTTGGGTGTCCAGACATTGCTTTTGATACCGGGTTTGGGTATCTATCGTGCGCCGGATTGGAGAAACCATTCTATTCCGGATGCGTGGCAACGTCTATGTCCTCTTTTGTTGGGAACGGTCTATTATAAAACCGATCAGCTCATTGATCGATTCCTTGCATCCATGTCAACCACGGGCCAACTCTCTTTACTATATCTCGCCCGACAAATCTATATCGCCGGTAATACCATCCTTGGCAAAGCGTTCACCGTTCCTATTTTTCCGTTGCTCGCACAACAAGCTTCAAAAAAAAACTGGATTTCATTCAGAAAAATAATCACCGAACGCACGCTCTGGTTGTTGGGTATGACATCGTTTGTATTTCTCATAATGATATTGGCTGGAAAACCACTATTATCCATGTTGTTCGTTTATGGCAAGTTTGAAATATCGAACATCGCTCCCTTACAATGGCTTTTAGTCGCATTGGTGGGGCTTTGGATTGGTGGGGCGGTCGGCCAGATTTTATCGACCGGTTTTTATGCAAAGACCGATACAAAGACACCCACGAAAATAGGAATGTTCGGATATACATTGGGGGTCGGCCTAAAAATTGCTGGGTTTTATATCTGGGGCGTTATCGGTATCGCAGCGGGTACCAGCATCTATTTTGTATTGAATGCGGTCTTGATGAACGTCTTTTTATCCTGTCATATTAAACAGGCCCATGTGACGGTGTCGGAAGGCGATTCGCTGTGATTCAGGTTGCTGCATTGACATCCGGCCGAACCACCCCATCGAGTCGATTTCGCATTCGCCAACACATTGCTACCCTTAGAGAAACCGGTATTGAAGTTAAAGAATATGTGCCCGCAGTTGAAAAGTATGCGCCCGTCCCGATACCTGTGTATGGACACCATAATACCGTTTTACTTCCAACAAAAGCCGTTTGGGCGTGTGTCAAACTCGCTGCACAGATTCCCGGTTTACTATATAGCTGGGGCGCACGTATTACTTGGCTTGAACGCAGTCTCGTTCCGGGTTTAGTAACTTTTGAATTCATGCTTAGACATCCCATCGTTCTTGATGTGGATGATGCCATCTGGATGGCCTATCCATTTGGACGACAGGCAATGAAAAATCTTGCAAAAACAGCGGATCTGATTTTAGCAGGAAACCAATACATTGCGGAATGGTTCAGCGCATTTTCCAAAAACATCGAAATCTTACCCACCGCGGTGGATACCGATCGCATCCAACCGCGGGCAACCGATAATTCTTTCGATCTAAATCGATCATTTCGAATTGGCTGGACTGGAACCAGTAGCAATTTTTTCTATCTCTATTCCATAGAACACACATTACAGAAATTCCTGAAAGAAAATGATGCCGAACTTTGGATCATTTCCGATCGCCCCCCTTCGTTCAATCATCTCAATCCAAATAGCGTCACCTTTATTCAGTGGTCGCCAAACATTGAATTTGATTTTCTAACTCAAATGGATATTGGAATTATGCCGTTGCTTTACGACGAATGGAGTTTAGGGAAATGTGGATTCAAACTGCTTCAATATATGGCAGCAGGCATTCCGGTCATTGCGACCCCCGTGGGGATGAGCGACGATCTACTATCCCTGGGACAAATTGGAATCCCGGCCCGGACAGCTGCCGAATGGCATGAGGCACTAGAGGTATTGTACCGCAACCGTACACTCTGTCAAATGCTTGGGTTTAATGGCCGACAAATCGTTGAAAAATATTTCAGCCTAAAGCAAATTTCAAAAATAATAGAGCGTCTATTCAAAAAACTCGCTTAGGGATGATAGGTGTGGCGGCGTTTATCAGGAAAGAATGGACCTCGGTATCCTCGTTTGAGAAACCTGGTAAAATTCCGAAACGGATCACCGGTAGAAATAACCTAAAGGCGAGAAGGCCAGGAAGCCTGGAGGCTATAAGGCTTTCCAGCCCCTAGCCTTTTCACCTCCAAGCATTCCAGCGTCCAAGCTTTCTCGTTTCCTAACTCGTCTGAGAAACCTCGTTTCTTATTGCGATGAATCCAGCTCCGCTGGCGGCGGTGCTGACACCTGAAACCCGATTGTCTTTTTCATATGTGTGGAATCACCGGATTTGTAAGTCAAAAATATTTTGACCCGCTCAAACAATCATTGCCCGACATGGCCTCAACGTTACGACACCGTGGTCCGGATGATTCTGGTCTTTATTTTGACAAAAAAAACGGCGTCGGTTTAGCCCATAAGAGACTTTCCATCATCGACCTGACCCCTGGTGGCCACCAGCCGATGCACAGCGAGGATGGCAGGATCACTATTGTCTACAATGGTGAAATCTACAACTATCGCAACCTTCGCGCGTCACTTGAACAAATTGGATATCAATTTAGAAGCAAGAGCGATACGGAGGTCGTCCTAAAAGCATATCAAAGGTGGGGACTCGATTGTCTTAAACAATTTGTCGGGATGTTTGCACTCGCCATATGGGACGGACGCAAACAGCTTCTTATGCTGGCTAGAGATCGGCTGGGGATTAAACCGCTTTATTATTATCAACATGCCGACATGTTTTTGTTCGCATCAGAGTTGAAAGCGATCATGGCGAATAAGCTTTTTCCAAAAGAAATCGACCCCGGCTCCATCCCGCTGTTTCTGCATTATCAGTATATTTCCTGCCCGGCAACGATTTTCAAAAACACCTATAAATTGCCGCCGGGATCTTATTTGCTCCTAACCGGTCAAGACAAAATTGTTCAATCTTATTGGCGTCTTCCCGAAATTTTCGATCGAAAAACATTACAAGTAAAGGAAAATGAATTCATAAACGATCTCGACAACATTCTTACCGATTCAATATCAACCCGATTGATTAGTGATGTTCCGCTTGGTGCACTGCTCAGTGGTGGAATCGATTCTTCCCTGTTGGTTGCATTGATGAAAAAGGCGAGTAACTCTCAGGTAAAAACATTTACTATCGGTTTTACGGATACGGCCTACAATGAAGCGCCGTGGGCGGCAAGGATTGCGCAATATTTAGATGCAGATCACACAGAGTTTTATATTACTCCAAAAGAAGCGATCAATGTGATTCCAAAATTATCCGAAATCTATGATGAGCCTTTTGCGGACACATCGGCCATTCCGACGGTGTTGGTTTCCCATTTAGCGCGTTCTCAAGTTAAGGTCGCATTGTCTGGAGAAGGAGGGGATGAACAGTTTGCCGGATATGTGCGTTACTGGGCAGTACCGGCGTTGGCTGGCAGTTTGCGGCGAATTCCAGATTTTATCCTGAAAACAGCTTCTAAGATTTTCAATGAGATACCGCCGAAATGGATCGAAAAATGCTATCTTCCATGGCAGAATT
>JAHEHB010000121.1 GCA_024644775.1 Deltaproteobacteria bacterium | reverse complement strand
ATTGCTGGAGCTTGATTTGAAGACCGGTCGCACTCACCAAATCCGAGTTCACTGTTCTGCTATTCAGCACCCAATTATCGGAGACCCCGTCTACGGTCGTCGGAGGGAAGACCGTAATCGAATTTCACCTGGCAGACAGATGTTGCACGCCTGGCGCCTTGGGTTTACGCATCCTGTAACAGAACAATGGAAGACATTTGAGTCCCCGATTCCCCAGGATATGCTGAAAATAATTCACGATCTGAGGGCGGAGAGCAAGAAAGACTAAGCAACGTCTTTATCTTTATTGTAACAGAGTCTGCAGCAGTATAGGCATCGGTTGGATTCTGCCAGCGCTTCCGCTTCGCTAATCACGAGATCGACTTCTTCAAACGAATTAATCCGATCTGCCACGGGAAGCTCAGGCATTTTCGTCCTTGGTTTTTTCTTGATGCCCTCTACGCGGTCGAAGAGAGATTCCGATATGTGTTTTTTAAACAATGATTTTTCAGGCGGTGTGACAGACTCCTCACCCAGATACAGATGAATGGCCCTGGCGGCTCTTCTTCCCCCACCGATTGCTTCAACCACCAGTGATGCACCGGTGGCAGCGTCTCCCCCTGTATACACGTTGGGAATCGTGGTTTGCATGGTTTCAGGATGCACGGCTTCAATGGTATTCCATCGGGTGGTTCTGAGATCTGACAATTGTTCTCCGTTTTCTTTAAAAGACAAGTCAGGGCTCTGGCCGATAGCGGTTATAATCATATCCAGCTCCATGGCCGTTTCCGATCCTTTGATGGGCACTGGACGACGCCTTCCACTGGCATCCGGCTCTCCGAGTTTCATTTTTAAGTACTCAAGGTGCGTGACCTTATGGTTTTCATTTCCCAATACTTGGACCGGCGCGGCTAAGAAGTGGAACTTTACCCCCTCTTCCTCTGCGGCATCGATCTCTACCTCATTCGCCGGCATCTCTGCTCGTGTTCTCCGATAAATGATGAAGACCTCTTCTGCCCCCAAACGAACCAACGTTCGAACACAATCTATGGCGGTATTTCCTCCGCCGATTACGGCACATCTTCGCCCGATGGGTACCGGTTGCCCGAGTCCGGCTCTTGAAAGAAAATCTATTCCGGTGTAACAACCGGCAAGGTCTTCTCCTGCTACGCCCAGGCTATAATCTTTCCAGGCCCCCACACCCAGAAAAACGGCATCGTAACCATCTGAAATAAGAGAGTTTAGGTTGATATCCGCACCGAATTTTCTATTGGTATGAACCTGAACCCCGAGGTTTAAGATACTTTCGATCTCCCAGTCCAAAACTTCCTTTGGGAGTCTGTATTCAGGAATACCATATCTCAGCATACCGCCAAGCTCCGGCATTGCCTCGTATATCGTTACATCGTGCCCGAGTCTTCGGAGAAAATAGGCGCAGCTCAGCCCGGCAGGCCCACCACCGATAACGGCAACATGCTTTCCGGTTGACGGTGCACAGGGAATCGGATATCGACGCCCCGAATGCATTTCTAAATCGGCCACAAACCGTTTCAGTTGATTGATCGACACGGATTCATCCTCGATTCCCCGTCGACAGTAGTCTTCACAGGGATGCGGACAGATTCGACCACAGACCAACAGAAGCGGATTGCGTTCTCTTATGGTATTTACGGCACCCTCGTAATCGCCCATTCTGATTTGGGCAATATATTCAGGAATATCGATTTCTGCTGGGCAGGTCTGCCGGCAAGGCGCCAGTGCATCGTCTTTCTGGTTGAAATGCAGGAGTCGATCGGACATGGTTCGAACCGTCAATATATTTTTAGGACAGGCTTTTTCGCATGCACCACATCCCACACACCTTGCGTCATCGACCACTGGAAATCCCTCGGCCCCCATCTTGATAGCGTCGAAATTACAGGATCGAATACAATCGCCCAAACCCAAACATCCGATACGGCAAATCCGTTTTCCACCGTAATAGGCTGCCAGCGCCCGGCAACTGTTGATACCCATATAGTAGAATTTATCGTCCGCTCGTTCACCACCTAAACAGGTATTGAGCGATGTTAGGGGTTCGACGCTCCCGGGGTCCAAACCCATCACCCCGGCAACATTAACGACCGATTCCATACCGCCTATGATACATACACTCGGTTTTGCCTCCCCGCGCACCACAGCCGACGCAGCGGCTGCACACCCCGTGTACCCGCATCCGCCACAATTGGCGCCGGACAGATAGCCCTCGACCTCTGCGATACGGGGATCTTCATAGACGTAAAATACTTTTGAGGCGATACTCAGCACAAAACCGCAGGCCACGCCTAAGGCCAACATGAAAAAGACAGCTTCTGTCACCGTAACCTCCCTGGATCATTTCTTCTCTCGGAAAAGGGTCACATTTATTATTTTTTACGAGGTTATCAATATCATTATTTCGTCTTCACTTCCCTCATGGGCGGAATCATTCGACAACCATCAATAGGCACCGAATGAATTTGGGATGCGAAACTTGTGACAAAGGTTATAATAATATCACAATTTACTGGGGATGGCTATCCGGAAATAATCTCATATATCGGGGCAGGAACGGTGTTACAAAAAGTGGTGGATGGTATTGACAACCGGCTTTAAACCATTCCTTTAAATGCAAAAAACGCAAGGGATAACATTCCTGCTGTAACAAGGCCAATCGAGGTATCCTGAAGGGGCTTTGGTACCCTGGCCAAAAGAATGCGTTCTCTGACACCGGCGAACAAAATGAGCGCAAGGCCGAAGCCGACAGCATAGGCAAATGATGAAACGATGGTTTCTAAAAATGTGTATTCCTCGTTGACATTGATCAGACACACACCCATTACGGCACAGTTGGTAGTAATCAGTGGTAGAAAGATTCCAAGGCCGGCATACAACGCCGGAATGCTTTTTTTTAAAAACATTTCAACAAACTGAACCAGCGATGCGATAACCACGATAAATGCAATCGTTCGTAAAAATTCCAGGTCAAATTTTTTCAGAAAATAGGTATCGGTGATCCACGTGATGGCACCAGCCATCACCAAAACAAAAACGACCGCCATTGCCATTCCCACAGCGGTTTCCATTTTTTTAGACGTGCCCAGAAAGGGACAATTCCCCAAATACTGTATCAGCAAAATATTATTTACGAGAACACAACTTACGACTAAAACAACATAATCGCCCATGGATATTCTCCTACTTTTTTCCGACAAGATTCATGAAGCAAAGCATCAGCCCGAGGCACACAAACGCACCGGGTGCTTCGATCATAAAACGAAAGGGTTGAAACGACGGACCAAATAAATCAATGGCGTTTTCGTAAAATGTTATGGTCCCGTTTCCGAACACTTCCCTGACAGTGCCCAAAACCGCCAGTGCGATCGTAAATCCGACACCGATTCCCAATCCATCCAGAAGTGACGGGACGACCCCGTTTTTGGAAGCAAAGGCTTCGGATCGACCCAAAACGATGCAGTTTACGACAATCAGCGGGATGAAGATACCGAGTTTCAGAAACAACGGATAGGTATATGCCTGCATGAGGAGCTCTACCACAGTCACAAATGTCGCAATGACCAAAATAAAACAAGCAATTCGAACCTTTGAGGGAATAACGTTTCTTAAGGCTGAAACCAGAACATTCGAACAGACCAGCACAAATGTCGTAGCGATCCCCATCCCATAGCCGTTTTCCAACGTTTTGGTTACTGCAAGGGTGGGGCAGAGCCCCAGCACCAGACGAAAGGGGGGTATTTCATCCCACAGTCCCTTTGTAAACTCTTGAACGAGCGACTTTGCCATCTTTTTCACCTACTTTCCGAATTTTGTCAAATTTTCTTTGATCTGCTCTTTATGGCGCTTATAAACGCCACCGGCGTCTGTCAGCGCGGCAGATACGGCTCGTGATGTCAACGTAGCGCCCGAAAGGGCATCGACTTGCCCTCCATCTCCTTTGACTTTGTAACTATCTGATAATTCTTTATCCTTGAATTGAGACACGAAATCGAGTTCTGTTTTGGCCCGTGCACCGACACCGGGGGTTTCGGAATGGGTGGTGACCCGGACACCCAGAATTTTATCTTCTTCAGTGTTAATACCAACCATTACACCCACATCGCCTCCGTAACCCTTACCAAACGTTTCAAAAGCCACCGAATTGGCTTTCCCGTCATACTTGCCTACAAAGAACTTTCGTTTGAGGTCAGTATCACTGATCTCAAACCGATCCACAATGGGATCATTGGAAGCGTCGGCGAGGATTTCACGAATGGCAGGACCTTGAACGAATTCAAGTTTTTGATTATCGATCTGCTCCTGCGTTCCGTTGCGAATGCTCGCAAGAAGCCCGCCTGATACGGCGCTCAACACCGTCAGCACAACGACCATTTGAATCATCTCTCGCATATTAGACTACCTTTCCCAATGCTTTGGGTCGAATTTTATCCAAAATCGGGTTGATAAGATTCATAATCAGAATGGCAAACACCACACCGTCGGGAAATTTTCCGATACTCCGGATAAGGACGGTTAGCACGCCACACCCCGCGCCATAGATGAGCATCGGTACAAAGTTGACCGGTGAAGATGAGTCTTCCGTCGCAAGGAAAAACGCACCCAATAATGTGTAACCGGCACACATATGAAACAGAGGCCCCGCAAAACGACCCGAATCGGCAACGTAAAAAATGAGTGCGGTTACGAATACACCGGCTAAAAAGGACAAAGAAATCTCCCACCGAATGAACCCTTTGTAGATAAGATAGATACCTCCCGCAATCAGCCCGAGCCCGAAGACCGAGCCGATACCCCCGATTTGTTTGCCTAACAGTAAATCAACGACGCCAAATGGTTCGATGGCAGATGCTCCGAAGTGTTTCAAAGCGATGAGGGGGTACGTGGTGGTAAAATCAAACTCGTAATGGAGGTACGATTGGTCGAAGTTAAGAAAATCTTTCCAGGATAGCATCAACATCGCCATTGCAACCAGGGTTGGATGAAACGGATTTGCCCCGATGCCACCGAATATTTGTCTTCCCACGACAATTGCGACAAACGTTCCGACAATCACCAACCACCACGGGGATGTGGCCGGAAGGAGCATGCCAAGCAGCAAACCGATCAGTGCAGCGCTTCCGTCGTCGATGGTGACGGGGCAATTCGCCACCCGGTTAAACGCATATTCCCAGATGATCGCAAATGCAATTGAAAGTGATAATACCGCTACAGCCGGCATTCCATAGTAATAAATACCTGCGATTGCTGCGGGGAGTGCTGCAATTATCGTATGGTAATTACGTTCCCTGATATTATTGCCTGAATGCAAAAACGGTGCATGGCTAACAATAAACTTTTTGGGTTCAACCATTTGATTCCTCCGCTGATTGGGTGCGGCTGAGTTCATAATTTGCCAGTCGGATATATTGGAAAATCGGAATTTTCGAAACACAGACAAAGCTGCAAAGGCCACAGTCGATGCAGGAATCCAGATCATACTGATCCGCAGCCGCCTCGTATTGACCCGCCTCAAGGAATCGAACGAGCATATTTACCGATATCTTTGCCGGGCACACCCTTACGCATTCCCCGCAGTTGATGCAGGGATAGTCGGAAACCAGTGCAATATCCCCTTTATCCTGAATAAACAGGGCATCCGTATCCGGTCGCACCGGATAGCTTTCCGAGTAAATGCAAGATCCTCTCATGGGGCCACCGACAATTATTCGATCCCCTTCGTTCGCCGTTTCCCCGAGAGCGGTGAAGATATCAGTTATGGGGGTTCCGATACGGGCAGTTATCAACGACTGGCTCCCGTCTTTTTGAATAACGGTTAATGTCTTTGTCACCGGGATCTGCCCTGTCTCAAACGCCGTACCGATAGATGCCACCGCTTCTGCAGTCAAAAAAGCGATCCCTAGGTCTTCAAAGTTTTTTCCCGCGGGAATCTCCTGATCCAAGACATTCCATATGATGCTGTGCGGCAGGGTTGCCGGATACTCGGCATCCACCGCTTTCATGTCTGCACCGATATCTCCGTACCCCTGCACGACGTTTCGCGGAACCACAATGATGATGTTTTCAATTCCGGTAATTTTCTTAAGTATTTCAATGCCCGATTTGATGGCTTCGATTTTGGCAGTAACGAAATACTGATTGGTCGTAACCAGCACATCGTTGTCAAGTCCGTATACAATAATCGTCTGGATCGGTTTTTCGGTGTTCGAAAATAAATCAAGCCGAGGCTTTCCAGGCGCGTTGCAAAGGAAACTTGCGGCATTTTCCAAGGTAGGGCTCTCGTGAACCGATGCGAATCCATCGTCTATTTCCTCATCTTCTGATCGGTCAACCACCACAGCGGTATACTTTCGACCAAAATCCCCGGTGTAAGGATAAATGGCGGCAACCGCTCCGGTGACAGATGAGATGACATAGGTTTCGCTCGATTCCGACAGTAGCAGCTTTTGGCCGGTTTTTACCGAATCACTTTCTTTCAGGATGCAAGATTCCTTATCTTCTGTCAAACCGTCAAAATACAGGGTCACCTGTGTCGGCGACGGTAGGGTCTGCGGAACCATGGACGGATTTTTTGCGGATTGAATGCTGATTCGGGACGTTGTCATGCTTTTAATAAATCGTGTGATCATTATCAAACCCCTCATCACAATAAAATAACGGGGCATATTGCCCACTGGGAAGTAGCGATCCGTTTAGAGGACATGGCAGGATGAACACTCTTCGGAGCCTTTCCCGGGACCTGCTCCAAAATCCTCATGGCATCCCCTGCATTGCGCATGAAAGGCATCCGAGCTTTTCATGATTTCCGTGTCTTCAACCTCGGTTGCATCGTGACAGTCTAGGCAGGCCTTCGGTACGGATTCACCTTCTGGCGGGATCTGGTGGCAGTCCTTACATGCCCGAAGATCCGCTTCACCCTCACCAGGGTGATGGTGGCAATCCTCGCAAGAATTGCCATAGCCTGAGTCCGAACCATGGGTTTTATGATCGAACAATACGTTTCCCGAGACAGACTTAAACATGATTCGTATGGGCTGCTCCGGAGTCTTCACCGGAAAGGCGGCATAACTGATGGTGCCCACAACCAACAAAACGCCGGCCAAATAATACGCAAACTTTCGTTCTCTCATCGGTGACATACGTTGTATAAGATCCTTTCAGATTTAGTGGTCTTGTTTTCTTTCAACAGCTCGACAAAAGAATAAGAGAGATGGGTACCATAATGTAATTGGGCTTTCAAGTAATTTTTTTTCTTTTCTCCTGGGGCGTTCCATTCGTTTCTCGACAAACCCCACAGGTATGACAGGATCCCACGCGACACACCGGCGTCGCCTCGGCTCGCAGAGCCTTCTCATACTCTCTAATGAGGTACGATTTTTCGATACCGTGATCGATGAAGTCCCATGGCAGTAACTCCTGTACATCCCGGTTACGATAAACATAAAAATCCGAATTCAGCGAAGACGCCTTTAGTGTTTTGGCCCAGTTGTTTTGATTTTGATGCGCCAACATCAGAATATGGGCCACTCTTCGGTCCCCTCGAGACAAGAGTGCTTGAATGTATGCCCAGCGGGGAACATCTGCGTTGACGCGAACATTCGACACATTTTTTAATCCCTGCCGAACCCTTTTTATCTTCGTCTTAAGCATTCCGAGTTCCTCCATGGCAACCCACTGGAACGGGGTGAAGGGTTTTGGAACAAAAGAGTTCAGGCTGACGGTAATTTCCCCGATACGTTTCCTAACCCTGCTTGATTTAAGAAATCGGTGTTTGAGTCTTTTGCAGAGCGAAACAATAGATTCAATGTCCTCCATGCTTTCGGTTGGCAATCCGACCATAAAATAGAGTTTTAAGTTTGGAATACCGTGTGCCACGAGAGATTCCGCCGCCTCGAGCAGGATATCTTCTGAAATCCCTTTATTAATGACATTTCGCATCCGTTCAGACCCGGCATCGGGTGCAATGGTTGCCGTTTTTACGCCACTTTCCTGCAACGTTGAAAGTAACTCCGGTGAGAGCGCATCTGCCCGTAGCGAACTGAAAGACAGACGGATCTCACGAGTACTCGTATTTGTGCTTTGACAAAGTTGCAAAATATCAGGATGATCCGAAACCGCCGCTCCCACCAATCCGATGGTACGGGTTTGCGCAGCGCCCTTTTGAATACACTGCTCAAGCAGGGCCAGGGATCTAAATCTCGGCGGTCGATAGATATAGCCGGTGGCGCAAAACCGGCAGCCGTGGGGACATCCTCTTCCGACTTCCACAAGAAATGTTTGTGGGAAGGTCGTATCGGGTGTCAAGACGACGCTATGCGCCGGGCTTTTTGAAAGATCCGTCTGGAGGGTCCGATTTATTTTCTGGGGAACATCTCTTGTGGGCACGAAACCGGCAAGTGTTCCATCTGTGCCGTAGGTGGTTTTATAGAATGCGGGTACATACGTGCCCGGAACCTCACGCGCGATTGTCTTTAGAGCAGTTGTTCGAGGGGCGGTTGGATCATAATAATCGATAAAACGGGGGAGCAATGGTTCAGCTTCTCCAATGAGGAAGCAATCGATAAAATCTGAAATGGGTTCCGGGTTTAACCAGCAGGAGACACCCCCTGCAATCACCAAAGGGTGGGAGGGGCTTCGGTCTTTAGATTGCAGTGGGAGTCCTGCCTGTTGGAGAATTGCAAGGAGGTTGGGGTAGTCATTCTCAAAGGAAATCGAAAATGCAAGAATATCAAAATCCGAAACCGGTCTCGACGATTCCAGAGATTTGATCGATGGATGAGCGTTCCGGCTGTTTTCCGGGAGAAAGACGCGTTCACAAACAACCTCATCAAAACCGTTCAGCAAACGGTAGATCGTCTGGAAACCGAGATTGGACATCCCAACATGATACCTGTTGGGATAGGCAACCGCTACTTTGATTCGTCTCTCCCATCGTTTCCGTATGGTACCGATCTCTTTGTTGAGAAAGTCTTTGCTGGATATATGGGATTTTACTGGCATGGTTGACGTTCGACAGTTAGATCGATTACTTTACCAATATTATCAATCTTAAACCGACACGTGTCAACCGGTGTTACTAATCTGCTTTCCTCCTCAAAAAAGTTGGTATATCAAGATCATTATCGATAACAATTCCTTTATAACCCCTGTAGCTGGCACCGGTGGACTCTCCGACGGCTTCCTGTTGACGAATAAAAGTCGGTTCATCATAGTTCACTGCACTGTTCAGATCAGCCGGTGTGACATCTCGAACCTTTCCCCTCAGGGACTGGGTCTGAGTCTGGGTCCGGTCTCGGCTTTTGTCCAACATCTCTGATTGTTCGACACACCCAATGCCTGTGGCGATGACGGTGACCCGCATTTCATCCCCAAGGCTGTCTTCCATGACCGCCCCCCAAATAATTTCAGCATCCTCACCGACCTCTTTATATATGCGCTCAGAGGCTTCCGTCATCTCCTCCATGGTTAAATCACTGCTGCATGTGATATTCATAAGCACCCCCCTGGCACCTGAAATGGAAATATCTTCCAGCAGCGGATGCGAAATCGCTCGTTCGGCAGCTTCTACCGCTCGGTTTTCACCACTGGCGATACCGATACCCATTATGGCCATCCCTGCTTTCGACATCGTGGTTCGCACATCTGCAAAATCAAGGTTGACCAAACCCGGCATCATAATTAAATCGGTAATGCCTTTGACAGAATGAAGCAGGATCTCATCTGCCCGTCTAAACATATCCAGCATCCTTGCATTTTTTGTTGCAAGCCCTCTGAGCCGGTCATTGGGAATGGTAATCACCGTATCGGCAAATTCCTTTAGCCTGTCAATCCCTTCCTCAGCCACTAGGGTGCGCTTTCTCCCCTCAAAGGAGAAAGGTTTGGTAACCACCGCCACCGTCAGCGCTCCCAGATCCTTACAAATCTCTGCAATTACCGGAGCCGAGCCGGTTCCAGTGCCTCCGCCGAAGCCAGCCGTTATAAATACCATATGGCTTCCCTCAAGGGCGCTTCGTACGACATCTGGATTTTCAAGCGCTGCGTCCCGCCCGAGTTCAGGGTTTGCACCTGCCCCCAGTCCCTCGGTTAATTTTTCGCCCAGTTGAATCTTCACGGGTGCCTTGGAAGTTTCAAGGGATTGGCCGTCGGTATTGGCTGCAATGAACTTAACACCCTGGAGGTTGGACTCGATCATGTTGTTAATCGCATTTCCACCCGCGCCTCCAACACCGATGACTTTGATTTTCGCCGATTTCTCCGTGTCTACGTAAGTAAATAACATGTTCCTCACCTCCTGTTTTGATATAATGTCTTGCATGTACATAACATGTTGTGATGCCAACTGATGGTTTGTGCCGATCCTGTCATTTTAAACGACCTCCTTAAACCAGTTTTTCATTCGATTGACGATTCGGTTAAAAATGTTCGTGTCACGAATTCTGAATTTTTTTGCGGTTTGATTTTTCGCACCATATATCACAAGTCCAACGCCGGTCGCATACATGGGGTTGTTCACCACATCGACTAACCCGCTGATTCCTTGGGGTTTACCTAAACGGGTGGGAAGGTTGAGTATCGTTTCCGCAACCTCTATAACCCCTTCCAACAGAGAGGATCCTCCGGTTAAAACAGAGCCCGAAGTCATATAGCTTTCCATTCCTGCCCTGAAGATTTCTCGTTGAATCAAGGTAAAAATTTCTTCCATACGCGGCTCAAGGATTTCCGCCAAAATCTGTCGGGGCAATGTTCTCGGCTTCCGGCCTCCCATGCCGGGAACTTCGATGGATTCTTCACTGCTAATGTTTCGAGCCATGCAGGTACCATATTTCTTCTTAATCTTCTCAGCTTCAGCGATGGGAGCACGAAGTCCGACCGCAATATCATTGGTAAGATTGTTTCCGCCAAGCGCCAGGACAAACGTGTGCTTGATATTGTTTCCGGAAAAAACCGCCAGATCCGTCGTTCCACCGCCAAGGTCGAGCAATGTCACACCCAATTCTTTTTCTTCGTTGGTCAGCACCGCTTCACCTGAGGCCAACGATTCCAACACGATATCGCAAACATCGAGTCCGGCACGATTGGCGCACTTAACAATATTGTGTGCAGAGGTGACCGCGCCGGTTACAATATGGATCTTGGCTTCCAGACGAACCCCCGCCATTCCGATGGGATTTTGAATCCCGGGTTCATCGTCGACCATGTATTCTTGAGGAAGTACATGAATCACTTCCCTGTCCATGGGGATGGCCACGGCTCTTGCGGCATCGATCACCCGATCGACATCATTTTGCGCAATTTCTGATCCCTTGATCGCAACGATGCCACGGCTGTTGAACCCGGTGATGTGGCCGCCGGCAATGCCAGCGTACACCGATGAGATTTCACAGCCGGCCATCAATTCCGCCTCCTCGACTGCCTTTTTTATGGATTCAACCGTTGATTCGATGTTTACCACCACGCCTTTTCGAAGACCGATGGAGGGGTGCGTACCGATGCCGATGATGTTGATGTCACCGCCGGACAGTTCACCAACCACGGTACAAATCTTTGTCGTACCAATATCAAGCCCAACGATAATATTGTCTTGTTTCTGCAAACGATACCTCCTTGTTTTTTCCCTCTCCGGTTACTTCTGTTTTGATGGGCTGCACTACAATCCGTTTTTCGTTATTCAGGTCGATAAAGTAAACCCTTTCGGAATTCTTCTGTTGTTGCAAATAGGACAGAACCTGTTTCAGTTTTTCATATTTTTCAGGATAATTATGATATCCCATCCAAATGGCGATCTCGTTTTTGAACGCATAGAGGGTCAGTCCTGTTTCTCTGTCCACATGGATTCTATTGATCTTCCGATTGGGAAGACTATTGCCTTGACGTTTCCCAAGGCCTAAAACCTCCATCACCGCTTGAAAGGGCAGACTCTTCGATTGACCACCAATAGGAATATCCGAAAATACCATCCCCTGGATGACGGGAAGACCCAACCGATCGGATGGACTCTTTTCTTTAAATATCTCTCCCTGAGCATTGATGACGTACGTTCGGTTTAACTTAATAAACGCCAAAGGCACATGCTCTCGGACGACCATCCGAATACCGTTCGGAGGCCGTCGGCTGATTTCGGCCTCGGCGATCCATGGATGGGCCAGCATTCGTTTTTGCGCTTTCGACAGGTTTACCGAATAAATATTGATGCCTTCCTTTATTTTTGTTTGATCGCATATTTCCGCTTTCGAGAGCCGATGCGCGCCACTGACGTCAATCCGGGTGACCTTGAAGTAGTCCCATTGCGTCAAAACATCATATGCCAAAAGAAATGTCGCACTCATTGCCACAATAAAACCGACGCCCATCGATACCTTGAAACATATCCGAACCGCGTGCACCCATCTCTGGTAGCCCTGATTTGAAGGCTTGATTCGGTTTCGTTTTCGCATCATATTAATCGCCGATGACCTTTACTTCCGGTGTTAAATCAACATCAAATTGTTTTTTCACCGTTTCCCGTACAAGGGACATGAGGGCGAGGATATCCGCTGCGGATGCGTTTCCGCCATTGATGATGTAATTCGCATGTTTACGAGAAATCTCTGCACCGCCTATTTTTCGCCCCTTTAGTCCCCCTTGATCAATGAGCCGTCCGGCTGGTTTATCCGGTGATGGATTCTTAAACATACATCCCGCACTGCGAGAACCGGTAGGTTCCCTGTTCTTTCTAGAATCGAGGATCTCTTTGGCCTCGTCTTGCAGTTTGTCGACTCGGGCTGGGTGAAGGCAAAAACAGCTGTCTAAAATGATCGATGGGTTGTCATCATCCAAGCCACCCAATGAGAGACTCCGGTAGGCAAAATCGAGAGCGTCTTTCTTTAATCGTCGAACGTCACCATCTGGGTGTAGGACGGTAATCGCCGTTACCACATCCGCTAGACACCCGCGTGCCGTGCCTGCATTCATTATAATACCGCCGCCAACCGTCCCCGGAATACCCAACGCAAAATTTAACCCTGCGAGACCGTTTCTCACCGCATGCCAACAAAGGGTTTGTAATTTGGCTCCTGCCATGGCTTTTACGTATACACAGTCGTTTTCTTGACCCGCCTGATGAATCTTATTCAGACACTGGTTGAGGACCACGACGATGCCTGAGATTCCGTCATCGGTCACAAGTAGATTT
>JAHEHB010000120.1:10160-13258 GCA_024644775.1 Deltaproteobacteria bacterium | reverse complement strand
TCAATGGTGGCCGAATCCGCACTAGTAGATGTCCACGATAGGGTAGCTGATTCACCTGACGTAATCGTTTCAGGATTTGAAGAAATTTCAACCGTCGGTGGATGTAGAATCGTCACGGTGGCGGTTGAGGTGGTCGTACCACCCGGACCGATTGCGGTAAGGGTGTAAGGGGTCGTCTCGCTGGGTGAAACGCTGATAAGGCCATTGACATCGACTGGACCGACGCCAGCATTGGTTGCACTCTATGTCAGGATGGAAGATTCAACAGGGTGGTTTCAGGATCCGCCGAAAAGGTGACTTCCGGGGCCGGTGGTTGGCTGGAACTCTCTTTTATCATCGCCAGGGTGATTGAAGCTCCGGAGGTACCCCTGAGAAAAACTGTCAGTTTATTATTGGATTTTAATGAAATATCCTTTTTGAAAACAGTATCGCCCTCACGCAAAAATGACCGGATAGAAATATAGCGTTGGTTAAAGAAAACAAATCCACCCCGTATCTGCTTTTCAGGCGTATTCTTGGTAATAATTATGGTCCCGGCTCCTGGATCATCCACCGTGAACTGATGCATAGAGAAATGGGCATGCAACCAGCTGATTTCAATGTCCTTCGTCCCAAACACCGTCGTTTCGGCCGCAAAAGACACGCTAACAAATAACCCTAAAAGCAAACACAAGGTAACCGTAACAGTTTTTGCCATTAACATTTCCCCTCTCGTCGTAAGTGTGCACTCGTTGTTGATTTTAATCCGCATGAGGCGGACAAGGGCCTAATTCCCCGACCCTTGGGGTGTTAGAATAATTTCCGATTGATACTCCGTGGCTTGCCGCGGGGTAGTTCATCGCGGCTATCTTTTACTCAAAAGACATACGCCCCAATCATACGATGGAAATAGATTAGATAGTGTCAGTGTTGTTCAGCAATATGTGTACCATCAATAGATTCTGTGCTCCTTCATCGATCGATAAATTAAATACACCTAATGAATTAAATGAGTTAAAAGATGGGGCAGGGTGGATTAAATAAGTTTCGCGTAAAATATCGAAACTGAAAAATTGGACAACTAATGTAACAATGTTCGGGTTATTATGAAGATTATTTCATAGTTTTAAATAAAGGTTGCTTTGAAATACCGTCCCGGATGGTATTAAGAATCCATTATATCTACGCTTATCATTATTTCTGTTTTTATAGATAATATGATTAAAAAAATGCTTGACAATTAAAAATAACTAAAATAAATGGAATAATTATAATTTGAATCTATAAAAAGGAGCCGCATCATGGAGGAGGTCTTCACCGTATTTCAGGCAAGCAAGTGTTGCAATGTCTCTCCAAAAACCATCATCAACTGGATCGAATCCGGCCACATCAATGCGTATAAAACAGTCGGAGGGCATCGACGGATCAAGCAAGCGGATCTCGTGGGATTTATGAAAAAACAGGGCATTCCCATCCCGGAATCCGAACTGCAAGCGGTGCGAAAAAAGATCTTGGTGGTAGACGACGATGCCATTATCGTTGAAACCATTGTTCAGGCGCTCGAGGAAGACGAAAACGGCTATGAAGTTATTTCTGCCTCTGATGGGTTCGAAGCCGGGCTTCAAGTGAACCATTTCAAACCGGACCTTTTAATACTCGATATCATGATGCCGGATATCAAAGGACCTGAAGTATGTAAAAAGATCAAATCGAGCGAGGAGACCAAAAATACCAAAATTATCGTCTTGTCCGCCTATCTGGATGACGAAAAATTTAAGCAGATGACAGAGTATGGTGCGGACATCTGTTTTTCCAAACCCTTGCCGCTCCCTCAACTCAAAGAAGAAGTCTCGAGATTGCTGGGAATAGGCTAACGCGCTGAGGAGTCAACCATGGATTTTAAAGAAGCGCTGAAAAGAAAAAAATTTATCGTAACATCGGAAGTTCAGGCGCCGATCGATGAAGAGCCCGAAAAACTTGTCAAAAATCTGAGTTTGGTGCGTGGACGCGTGGATGGCGTCACCGTATCCGAACTTGAGATTGACGGAGTTGTCGGTGATACCATCAAAACATGTGAAATCCTTCAGGAGAACCGATTCAAAGCGATCTATCAGACCACCACCCGGGAAAAAAACCGCCTACAACTTCAAAAGGATCTCGTATCTGCTTATGAAGCAGGGGTCGAGAATCTCCTGGTGTTCACAGAAGACTACCGCATTACGGGCGACAGTCTCCAAGAGATGATGTTTTTTCATGTGGATTCAGGAAAGATACAATCGGTGCTGGAGCATATCCGGCAAGGACGCACAGTGGAAGGCGAAGAACTCCCGTTCAAGGCTGAATTTGTATTGGGATCCGGTGTTGAGTCCGCCTGGGGAAAGAATGTACCGGATTTAGAGATGAAAGAAATGGAAGAGATGACCAAGATCGGAGCCGGCTATTTTCTGACGACCCCCATATTCGACCTGGATCGATTCGAAAAATTTATGAATCAGGTTCAAACATTTGGTGTCCCGGTCGTCGCTGAGGTAATGATTTTAAGGACTGCCGGTATGGCCCGTTTCTTAAACCGTCATCTGAAATCAGGGATGGTTCCGGAAAGGCTTATCCAACAATTGGCTAAAGCCCCGGATAAACAAAAAGCCAGCGTCGAGATATTTTCGGATATCGTAGGGGGTCTAAAACATATTTGCCAGGGTATTCACATCATTACCATCGGTGGCGAAGATAAACTAAAATATTATCTGGATGCAGCCAAGTTACGTTGAGAATAAAGAGTCACACGTATCCGGTTAATCCTGTCTGATTTCTTGATCTAAAAGGAGAGGTTCCCATGAACCCAAAGCCTCTGGGGGCGGTTATGGTTGTCGGCGGTGGGATCGCCGGAATTCAGACTTCTCTGGATCTTGCCGAAAGCGGATTCTATGTGTATCTGGTGGAGAGAAGCGCCGGAATCGGCGGCACCATGGCCCAATTGGATAAAACCTTCCCCACCAATGACTGCTCCATGTGCATCCTATCCCCAAAACTCGTGGAATGCGACCGTCATTTGAATATCGAATTGATGACACTGTCGGAAGTCACGGATGTATCCGGCAAAGCGGGTAATTTTTCCGTAC
>JAHEHB010000120.1:0-10150 GCA_024644775.1 Deltaproteobacteria bacterium | reverse complement strand
TCCTGAAAAGTGTATCGCCTGCGGCCAATGCGCCGACAAATGTCCCCGAAAGGTGGACGATGTTTTTAACGCCGGCATGGGTAAAAGAAAAGTCGCTTACATCAAATACGGACAGACCGTGCCCCTTAAGTATGTCATCGATGGGGAAAATTGCATTTATCTTCAAAAAGGACGGTGCAAAGCCTGCGAAAAATTTTGTCCCACCAATGCCATCAACTTTGACGATAGCGAAAAAGAAATCACGGTCGATGTGGGTGCGGTGATACTGACCTCGGGATTTTCTCCGTTTGATCCGTCAACCCTAGATAATTTCGGCTATCCGAAAATCCCCGATCTTGTTACGGGACTCGAATTCGAGCGACTGCTTTCGGCCAATGGTCCTTGTATGGGACATTTGGTCCGTCCCTCGGACAACAAAGAACCGCAAAAAATCGCCTGGATTCAATGCGTGGGATCCAGAAACACCAACCGCTGCACCAACGGTTACTGTTCTGCGGTATGCTGCATGTACGCCATCAAACAAGCGCTGGTAACCGCCGAGCACCTGACAACCGATCATCCGGAAATGACGATCTTTTTTATGGACATTCGCAGCCACGGAAAGGAATTTGAGCGTTTTTACGAAAGGGCCAAGGAAAGCGGCGTCCGATTTCTGCGAACCATGCCCCACATCGTTTTGGCCGGGAAAAACCACGCCGGTGTTTCCATGAGCTACGTAATGGATTCCGGAGAGCGGTTGGATGAGGAATTCGACATGGCCGTCCTGTCCATAGGGCTCGAGGCCCCCAGAACCGCTGAAGAAATTTCAAAGCGGCTGGAATTGCAGCAAAACAAGTATCGTTTTTTGGAAACAACCAGTTTTGATCCGGTGTCGTCAAATCGCCAAGGCATCTACGTTACCGGTGCCATGTCCGGGCCTAAAGATATACCCCAGTCTGTAACGGAAGCCTCGGCCGCTGCAGCGGTTTCGGCCGGTGCCTTGGCTTCTGCCCGGGGAACGCTTGCAAAGAAAAAGGATTACCCTGACGAGCGGGACGTGATAGGCCAAGAGCCCCGGGCGGGTATTTTTGTGTGCTCCTGCGGCATCAACATCGCCGGTGTGGTGGATGTTGCGGCCGTCACCGAATACGCAGAGACCCTGCCCCATGTGGTTTATGCAGAAAACAATATGTTTACCTGCTCCACAGACACCCAAAATCTCATCACAGAGAAGATCCAGGAACACAATCTCAACCGGGTCGTGATCGCCGCATGCTCGCCCCGCACCCACGAACCGTTATTCCAGGACACATTAAAAGAATCCGGAATAAACGGCTATCTTATAGAGATGGCCAATATTCGCAACCAAGATTCCTGGGTTCACCAGACCGAACCGGAAGCGGCCACGGCAAAGGCAAAAGATCTGGTTCGCATGGCCTTAGCCAAAGTGACGTTGGCCGATGCCCTTCCCGAGATTACCGTCAATGTGGTCCAGAGCGCTTTGGTCATCGGCGGGGGTATCGCCGGCATGACGGCGGCTTTGGGTGTTGCCGATCAAGGCTTTCAGACGGTATTGCTCGAACAGGAAGACAACCTGGGCGGCAATGCACAAAAACTGAAGACCACATGGCGGGGCGAGCCCATACCGACGATGCTCGCAGATATCGTCTCTCGGGTAGAACAGCATCCGAATGTCACGGTTTACAAAAAAGCCGTTTTGGAATCTGCGTCCGGCTCTGTCGGCAATTTCGTTAGCAGGATCGATGCAAACGGCACCATTCACGAAATACAGCACGGGGCCGCCATTATCGCCACCGGCGCGTTGGAATACCGACCATCTGAATACCTGTACGGCGAAGATGATCGAGTCATGACTCACCTGGAGTTTGACGATTGGGTTACAAGTCCTTCGAATACATCGTCAACGAAAAATAGTCGGGCGATCGCCTATATTCAATGTGTCGGTTCGCGTGATTCCGAAAGACCCTATTGCAGCCGGATTTGCTGCACCCATTCGGTTAAAAACGCCATTGAAGTAAAAACAGAAAATCCTGATTGTCATGTGTATATTTTCTATCGAGACATACGCACCTACGGCGAGCGCGAAGATCTTTACCGTCAGGCGCGGGAAATCGGTGTGATGTTTATTCGCTTTTCCATTGATCGTAAACCCGAGGTTTTTGTTGAAGACGGTGAGCTCATTGTGCAGACGTTAGACCCCATCCTGCAAAGGCAATTAAAGATACGGGTGGATTATCTGGTTTTAGCATCGGCCCTTGTCGCGCGGCAGGATAACCAAAACCTGGTGGAGCTTTACAAGTGCGGGATAAACGCGGATGGTTTTTTAAACGAAGCCCACCCAAAGCTCCGCCCTGTGGACTTGAGTGCAGACGGCATTTTTGCAGCCGGTTTGTGCCATTATCCCAAGCCCGTCGAAGAGACGATCGCTCAGGCACTGGCCGCTGCCGGTCGTGCGAGTGTATTGCTTTCGAAAAACACATTGACACTCCCCGGCACCATCGCCAAACACGATAGGGATCTATGTATGTCCTGTCTGGCGTGTTATCGCGCCTGCCCTTTTGGGGCCATTTACGTCGATGAGGACGGCAGAGTCAGCCACAACGAGGTCAAATGCACGGGGTGCGGGATCTGCGCAGGCATCTGCCCGGCCAAGGCATTTCAGGTTCAAAACGCCCGGGATGATCAAATCATCGCCATGGTGGATGCTTATGCGGACGGTGCTTGAAGAAAAGGATACCGGAATCCTGGAGTGATGGATTGTTTTAAATTCCAAATCTGTTTTGATCATTGAAAATTGGAATTTGAGATTTGTTTGTAATTTGGTGCTTGTGATTTGGGATTTTACAAGATGCCGCTCGATTATACGGAGTAATGAATTACTCAAAATACTTCTACCCATCGCAATAGAAAAGAGGTTTTAATATGGAGCAGCAAAACCAAGCAACCGACGCTCCGATCGTGCCCCGAGTGGAAACGGCCCATGATATTCCATCGGATTGGGAACCCAGAATCATCGCCTTTGCCTGTCACTTCTGTGCCTTTGGTGCGGCAGACCTGGCTGGGGTGATGCGGCTCGCCTATTCGCCGAATGTGAGGATCATCCGCCTGCCGTGCAGTGGCAAAATCGATCATTTATCTGTTCTGCGGGCATTTGAGAAGGGCATAGACGGCGTTTTTGTGGCTGGGTGACTGGATGGGGAATGTCATTTCCTGGAAGGAAATGTTCACGCAAACAAAAGAGTGGAAAAACTAAAAAAACTGCTACAAACGGTAAACATAGAAGCGGATAGGCTCGAGATGTTTAACCTGTCGGCAGCCGAAGGACCCAAATGGGCGGATATCTGTACCGATTTCACACAAAAGATCCGAACACTCGGACCATCACCGATTTTTCTGGCCTTGCGCGAATGGCGCAAAAAAGGAGGTGGCTCAAATGATCATGGGTAAACAAAAACCCCTTGACGAAATCTGGAACAGTGTAAAAGGGTTTGGAAAACTCCTGGTGTTTGGCTGTAACACCTGTGTGGCGGTTTGTCACGAGGGAGGGAACAAAGAGGCTGAAATACTGGCTTCACTTCTTCGGATGCGGGCTACCCAAGAAAAGGTTCCGATAGACATCCGAAACTCGGGCATCGAACGGCAGTGTGAGCATGAGTTTTTCGATTCTGCCGAAAAAGATATCGAGTGGGCTGACGCCGTATTGAGCATTGCCTGCGGCGTAGGTGTTCAGTTTATGGTGAAAAGATACGCCTCCCTGCGGGTGTATCCCGGACTGGATACCACTTTTTTAGGGGATGTTGAAAAACCGGGTCTGTTTACGGAGAGCTGCCAGGCCTGCGGTAAATGCATCCTCGATCTCACTGCCGGAATCTGTGTCATGTCCCGTTGTGCCAAGAGGCTTCTCAATGGACCCTGCGGCGGTTCCACCAAAGGTAAATGCGAAATCAACAAGGAAATCGACTGCGCCTGGCAACTGGTCGTCGACCGTTTAGAGGCGCTTGGACAGCTGGACGATTTCGTAAAAGTCGTACCGTTAAAGGACTGGTCCACAAGCCGGGATGGCGGCCCCCGAAAACTTTTCCATGAGGATCTGGAAACATGAACGTAAAAACGCCGAGTCAATTGGAAAAAATGCTTACCGCAGGTCATCTGGCGGTCACCTCCGAATGCGGCCCCCCGCGAGGGAGCGATCCGCAGCCCATCACCGAAAAGGCAGAGATGATCCAAAACCATGTCGACGCCATCAACATCACCGACAACCAAACGTCGGTTACCCGCTTGTGCAGTTTGGCGGCTTGCATTCGACTCAAGCTCTTGGGAGTCGAGCCCGTGCTGCAAATGGTCACCCGGGACAGGAACCGTATCGGTTTGCAAAGCGACATTTTAGGTGCCGCGTCGTTCGACATTCATAACATTCTGTGTCTTACCGGCGATCATCAGAGCTTTGGCGACTGTCCCCAGGGGCAAAACGTTCACGATCTGGATTCGATCCAGCTCATTCAAGCAGTCCGCCATATGCGCGACGAAGGAAAATTTATCGGAGGCGACGACATCGCAAGACCGCCGAATATGTTTGTGGGGGCAGCAGCCAATCCTTTTGCCGATCCATTCCACATCCGGGCACTTCGATTGGCCAAAAAGGTCAACGCCGGTGTGGAGTTCATTCAAACCCAGTGTATTTATAACCTGGATCGGTTCGAAAAATGGATGGAGATGGTGCGGGATCTGGGGCTCACCGAAAAGGTTTTCATTCTGGCCGGACTCACACCGTTTAAGTCCGCGGGTATGGCAAAGTACATGAAAAACCGTGTTCCCGGAATGGATGTGCCCGACGAGGTCGTTGCCCGTATGGCCGGAACCCCCAAGGAGAAACAACCCGAAGAGGGCATCAACATTTGCGTGGAATCCATTGAACGGTTAAAAGCGGTTCCGGGTATCGCTGGCTTTCATATAATGGCCATCGAATGGGAGGAAAAGGTGCCGGAAATCGTTGAACGAACAGGCCTCTATCCCAGGCCGCAAATCTCTTGAGGCATCTTTTCAGCGGGCGGGAGGAATTCATGAAAACCTTTACAAATCTTATACAGGAAGTTCAGGAAACAGGGTTGTGCCACCACTGCGGGGGATGCGTGACCTTTTGCACGGCTATCAATTTCGGAGCCCTCAAGCAGGATAGCGAGGGAAAACCTTGCTACGATGATGTGGAAAAATGCATCGAGTGCGGCATCTGCCATATGATATGCCCGGAAATCGATGAACTGGACGAGGAAACGCGCAAACGAATCGGATGGGCCCCTCCCATGGGCCGCGTTTTGGAAACGACCGTAGCCCGGGCAGGAAATGAAAGCATTCGGCAGCATGCCACAGATGGCGGAGTGGTGACCGCGTTGCTTCTGCATCTGTTCGACGCCGGTCGCATCGACGGGGCCATCGTCACTCGCCGCACCGGGCTTTTTAAACGTGAGCCGTGGCTGGCCACCTCTCGACAAGAGATTATCGAGGCAGCCGGTTTTTTTTTCGATTCGTCCCACGGCATGAGCCGTTACAGCGAGCAGTACTCCACCTATTCGCCTTCCGTTCAGATGCTGGGGCAGATGACCCGCAGAGGAATGCGCCGCGTGGCGTTGGTGGGTACGCCCTGCCAGATCAAAACCATCCGGAAGATGGAAACCTTGGGGATCGTTCCGACAGACTCAATAAACTATATCCTGGGCCTCTTCTGTTCGGGAAACTTCTTTTTTAGTGAAACCCAAAGGGAAGAGCTGGAAAAGCTAGGCGACTTTTCCTGGGAAGATGTAAAAAAAATAAACATAAAAGAAGAACTGTACATTCATTTAGAAAACGGTGAAATCCGAACCATCCCGCTGGGCCAACTGGGATTCATGCGTCGCTACGCCTGTCAGTACTGTGACGACTACTCCGCTGAATTTGCAGACATCTCCTTTGGCGGTATCGCAGCCCAGGAAGGCTGGACCACAGTCGTCGCCCGAACGCCTTTGGGGCGGGCCGCCTTTGCCCATGCACGGGGTGAGGGGGATGTGGAAATCCATCCACTAGCA
The DNA here is from genome assembly GCA_024644775.1 of Deltaproteobacteria bacterium. The sequence continues at coordinate 4,091 of JAHEHB010000120.1, read as the reverse complement.
AAAAATCCCCGGTTCGCCGGCGAAGTAACCGCTAAGGTACAGAAATGGTCAAAGAAAAAACGGGAACAGTCCGTGATAAATCGGGACACGCTCGTAAAAAAACCGGCAAATGGCAAAGACTAATTCAATGAATATCTCGTAAAAAGTCAGAAAAATGACCTTTTTACGAGAGTGTTTTGTTTTTTGTGTTTGGTGTTTAGTAAACCAACAAAATGATATACCAACATATTTTTTAAACAAAACACTAAATACAAAACACTAAAAACTAAACCGTTTGCACATAAACAAATTCTACCACAAAGTTCACGAAGAGTGGTATGGATGAATCTTCGTGTTCTTAGTGGTGAATAAAAAAGACGAAAGAACTAATTATGTTTTTCACCATCAGCCTCTATATTTCCCTTATCGTGTTCGCAGTCGGTGTTCTCATTAAGGTGTCAGCCTGGTTCCGGTACGACCTGGATATAGACCGGGGAGAGAGCACCTCCCCAAAGAGAATATCCGCTGCCGCCAAAGGGATGGTGTCAACGGTATTTAGCGCGAAAATCCGAACCCTCTTGAAAGTTTTTGTATGTGATGTCATCCTTCAATATCGAATTCTCAAGGAAGATTTTCTCCGCTGGTTGATGCACATGCTCATATTTGCGGGATTTATGATGCTCCTGTTAATGCATGCTCTGGAAGAACCGATTACCGCATCGATTTTCTCGGATTATTACTCCACACTGAATCCCTTTTTCTTCCTGAGGGATTTCTTCGGTGCCATGGTATTTGCAGGGATCGGGATTGCCATATATCGAAGGTTTATTCTGAATGTCTCACATTTGAAAACCAACCCCGTGGATACCTATGCCATCGTCATCCTGGCAGTAATTATGCTTTCAGGCCTGCTGTTGGAGGGAACAAAGATTTCATCTTACTCGGCGTATCAAGATATGGTGGAGGAATATTCAGGTACGGATGACGAAGAGGAACTCAAGGCACTGGAAAGTGTCTGGGTTCAGAAATTCGCTGTGGTCTCTCCAAACGTAAACGGTCCGTTTGCTGAAGACGTTATCGAACAGGGGCTGGAAATTCACGAGGAGAGTTGTGCCGGCTGCCATTCGTCACCCAACTGGGCCTTTGGGGGATTTTTGACAGCCAAAGTTCTGAGTCCCATCGCGTTAACACTGGATACGGTGAATTTCCCCACTTTCTTATGGTACCTCCACTTCTTGGCATGTTTTATCGGTCTCGCCTATCTACCGTTCAGCAAACTGTTTCACATCATTTCCACTCCCATCAGCATTCTCGTAAACGCGGTTATGGATAGACCCGCTATGAATAAACCCCCTTTGGATAAACGAGGCCCCGATCCCTCCAATATTACCACCCGGCAAATGTTGGAGCTGGATGCCTGCACACGATGCGGAACATGCAGTTTAAACTGCTCCGTTGCGGTGAGCTATGAGGAAATTTCCAATCCGAATATCTTGCCCTCCCTTAAAATCGACACACTAAAGGCTTTTTCAACGGAAAATAGACCCAGCAAACAGGAACTCACAAGCCTTCAGGAGGGACTCTATCTATGTACCAATTGCTACCGCTGCACCACGGTTTGTCCTTCCGGTATCAATCTTCAGGATCTTTGGTTCGATGTGAGGGAGGCATCACTCAAAAAAGAGAATTCAGAGCCGCTGGTACTCTCAACCCTTTCATATCAACGAGGGTTGAGGAAAGATCGTATCGAAAAACAGGATTACCAAAAATCCATAAAGCAGGCCAGAACGGCAGTTGCTGACGAGAGTAAATTAATCGGCATCCACGATACGATCAGTGAACCATCCATGGACAAAGGGCTAAAAAACCGATTGGCGGCATCATTGCCCGGTCCAACGTCCAACTATTGCTTTGCCTGTACAACCTGCACATCGGTCTGCCCGGTAGTAAGAAATTTTAATAACCCCTTGGAAGCTCTGGGGATGCTACCGCATCAGATGATTCGTGCCGCCAATTTTGGGCTGGGTGATATAATATTCGATTCCAATATGTTGTGGAGTTGTCTTGGCTGCTACGAATGTCAGGAAAATTGTCCTCAAGGGGTGTGTGTTGCAGATGTGTTTTATGAGCTAAAGAACTTGGCAATCTCAAATGCAAGGGAAAAAGCCATAAGTGTTTAGCAATGTCATGTCGACAATGAATTGTCGATGTTAAATGAGTTATTTTATCTTCGCTATATGAGCGAATTCTCGGAAGAAGTGTTGAACCCACAGACTGGAAAAAGATTATGGAATTTGCATTGTTACGATGTTGCGTTACGGCTGCCTCCCTTAAACAATACGAAGTCTCTACAGATGCGGTTCTAGGGAAGCTGGGGGTGGATTTGGTGGATATCAAAGAATTTAACTGCTGTGGATATCCCTTGAAAAATGTCGATTTTAAGGCTCATGCACTATTGTCGGCTAGAAATCTATCTCTGGCTGAAAAGAAAAACCTGAATATCACGACCCTCTGTAATTGTTGCTATGGCAGCATGACGCATATCGACCACCTCTTAAAAGAGGATGCTTCCTTAAGAAAAGACATTAATAGGAAGCTGGCGAAAGAAGGATTAAAATACGACGGCAGCATTAAAGTGAAGCATCTTCTCGAAATCTTTTATGAAGATATCGGTGTTGAACATATAAAAGAACTTCTGGTAAAGCCCTTTAACGGTCTTAGGATTGCCGCGCATTACGGGTGCCACCTGATTCGTCCCGACAAAATGGTTCGGTTTGAAAATACGGGTGCGGCTTCCATATTCGATCAACTCGTTGAGATATTAGGAGCCGAGAGCATCGATTGGCCAAAACAACGTGAATGCTGTGGCGCGCCTTTATGGGGTATCAATGACGATCTATCCATGGATTTAACCCAAAGAAAAATAGAGGATGCACTAGATTCCGATGCCGATTATCTATGTGTTGTCTGCCCGTTTTGCCAACTTCAGTTCGACAGGGTTCAAAACACATTTCTGAGTAAAAGGAGTGAAACGCGTCATCTACCATCGATTCTCTATACCCAGCTTTTGGGGCTCTGCCTGGGAATTGATGGAGAAAGTCTCGGGATATATGACAATGAACTGGACATCAGCGGAATCGTAAATTTCTCCCCAGAGGTATCATCTCATACTGCAATATAAAATGACCGACGGTTATAGCGCCAACTATAAATGGAAACGTCGTTAGACAGATTCGGTAGAATCGTAATACCGAAAAAATTCGAGAAGATTTCAACCTAAAAGCAGGAACTCCAATCCGTATCGAAGAAAGTGAACAAGCTATTATCCTAATTCCTGTGCACGGGGAACCAAATCTTCATTTGAAAGATGGCGTTTTGGTGTTTTCGGGCACTCCACTGGAGGATCTTAACGATGCGCTGGCCAAGCATCGTGAAGAGAGAATGAAATCAATCCGGAAATAGGATGAAAATATTATTATTGCCCCGTAAATGAGGGTAATAGAACCAGAATAAATTCGTATGAGATACCTTCCGTTCTGAAGATGTCCCTAATCTTTACCCCGAATAATCAGAAATTCAAGCGCCTCCGGATTTCAGCGGAGTATCTTCTCTTGAGGCAGGATAACGTCCATCATACTGACAAACACAAGATAGTTTGAATTCGATAAAGATGCAAAGATGCTTGACGCGCACATTATTTTAGTATACCACGGTATACCAATGTATACCAGCGTCTATCTTATACAACACATTGAATCATAACCATTGCTTTAATCGGAGAAATCGAAATGGAAGAAAATGACGCCCGTCCACACCACCGCACCGCCCTATAAGAAGGCTTCTGAGACAGTTTTAGAAATCCTTGAAGATGAGATTCTTTCCGGGAAATACAAACCCGGTGATCGAATCGTTGAAAGAGAAGTAGCAGATCGATTGGGTGTCAGCCGTGTTCCGGTCCGAGAAGCGCTCATTACACTGGAAAGATGGGGTTTTGTCAAAGCAAAAGGGGCCAATGAAAAATGGCGAGAAATTGCGGTACTTTCAAAACAGGACCTTCATGATTTTTACCATGCCAGATGGTTTATCGAGTGTCAGGCATTTTCCGAAAAATC
>JAHEHB010000119.1 GCA_024644775.1 Deltaproteobacteria bacterium | reverse complement strand
TCGAAAAGGAAAAATATGCGATCGATATGCGATTATGCGATCAGGACTGCACAAAAACTCGTTTTTTCATATTCCTTATGGGGCAATGTATATCTTATCCACATCCTGAACGCGGAAAAATTAACCCTGACGATCAGTCTCTCAACAAAAGGGTTGTGCCAAGGACTTCGGGGTGGAATTATTACCTCTGTGATATCCATATTTTTCAGGCGTTGTCGGAAATACGCACCATAGATCAGGACCGGCTGCCTGCAATTGTTTGCACAAAACGCAGCTTGTCTTACACCCGATCACCATCTGCCTAATCAATTTAGATATTAGATCTCCCTACGGAAAAATTTCTGCAATGTGTGGCAATCGATTGGGGCCACTCCCTTTGAAACTCCGAAACTAAAAATCACTTCACCCACGTAGAGATCTCCTTTGGAATCAACGGCGAGGGTGTGTGGGGCAAGAAAATTACCAGGCGTACATCGATCTGCACTAATCCATCGCAAAAGGAGATTTCCTTTTTGATCTAAAACACTGATGTGTCCCGGCAAATCGTGTTTAATTGGACCGTGAACAAATGACGTCTGTCCGACAATCCACCATAGGCTTGAAACATGAATCAATCCATTACAATCAATAAAAATATCCGTAGGACGCTGGACATGGGTCCACTGATCAAGGTAGTTTCCATCCGGATCGAAGAATTGGATACGATCGTTTTCGCGATCGGCAACCAGAATCCTGCCATTTTCGGTTATTGCGATTCCGTGCGGCAGATTGAATTGTCCGGGTCCCGCACCGGGTTCCCCCCAGGACTGTATCAATTCTCCATCCGCTGTGAAGCGGTGGACACGTGCATTCCCGTACCCATCGGTGACATAAAGATCCCCGCCGGGTGCAATGGCAACACCTGTGGGGCGATTGAATGGAGGCCCTCCCTGCTTAATACTCGATAGCCCGATCTTTTTGTCGTAACCTGTCTCGGAAGCAACCCCCGGATTTCCGATGACCATTAGCTGCTTTCCGTCTGGTGTAAATTTACGAACGGTATGATCACCGTCATCCACTGTATATACCGAATCGTCCGGTCCAATGGCGATGCCATGGGTACGCGGCGTAAAAATGTTCTCTCCCCAAGACATCACAAAGGTACCGTCAGGCTCATATACAATGACACGAGGGTCACCACGAGTGATGAGATAAACACGATCTAAGGAATCAATCGCGATCCCATCGATATCGTCATGTCGATATCCATCGGGGAGTTGTTCCCACTTTTCAATGACTTCATAACTGAATCCACAGGCCATTCTTCACCTCCTCTAAACTATCAGATTCTGCAGACAAAAAAACAACATAAACCCTATTGATCCAGATCTTTTAGGGCATTTTCCAACCGATTCATTCCTTCTTCAAGCATTTCAGCCGATGTCGTAAACGCAATTCGAATATGTCCTTCGCCATTTTTACCAAATTCCGTACCGCTTCTTACTAACACACCCCTATCCATTAAGTATGCAAGCATTTCCCGGCTGCTCATCGGATGGGTAAAACGGGGAAACGCATAAAAAGCTCCCTGGCAGGGTGGAGCGGATAGGCTTTCGATATTTTTCAATTTTGTTTCAACGAGTTGCCTGCGCGTGTCATATGATTGACGCATCTGTTCCACACAATCCTGCGGTTCTGTGAGAGCAGCCACACACGCTTTCTGGGAGGGGGTATTTACACAACTAACAATGGTCCGATGAAACAGAACCAACTGGCTAACGACTGCTGCATCGGCAATTAGATAGCCCACTCGCCAACCGGTCATGGCATATGTTTTTGAAAAACTATTCAACACGATGGCACGATCCTGAATTTCGTCTATCTGACAAATTGAGAAATGCTCGGTATCGCCATAAAGCAGCTTATGATACACTTCATCGATAATAATAAATAGGTTGTGCATCCGAACGATTTCCGCCAGCCCCCGGACCTCGGTTTCATCGAAAACAACACCGGTCGGGTTTGAAGGATTGGACAGAACGATCATCTTGGTGTTGTCTGTAATTCGACTGGCTATCGTATTTAGATCGGGACGTAAGTCATCTCTTAATGGAACAGCCACGGGATTTCCGCCAAACAGGACGACGGCATCCATGTAGCCGGAATAATCTGGATCCGGTATGATGACCTCGTCCCCGGGATTGATATATGTTCCCATGATAGTCGCTATCGCCTCAATACCACCGGTTGTAACCAGAATATTCTCCGGCTTTCGCTCCACAGAATAATCTCGCTTCAAAGCGAAACAGATGGCTTCGCGAAGTTCGCTGTCTCCATACGCATTTCCATAATGGGTGAAATTTTCTTGCATGGCTTTAAATGCAGCCTCCTGGATATGAGCCGGTGTGGGAAAATCCGGCTCCCCGATATCCATTCGAGCGACACCCTGAGGAATAATTATTTTCCGTTGCGCCCGTTCCGATGTAGAAATACGGCTAATCCTTTGGGATACGTCAAACATCTTTACTCTCCTTTAAATTGGATTGTTCCGATACCATCTGCAGAGGTGGCATCAGTTACAACTTGTCCAAACACTAAGTTTGTGGTTCCAATAAATTTCGCAACAATAGTATTTGTCGGTTTATTGTAAATTTCTTCAGGTGTCCCCACCTGAACTATTTTTCCGTTCTCCATAATAACAATGCGATCTGAAATTGCAATCGCTTCGACTTGATCGTGTGTTACATAAGGGGAAAAATTCCAATGCGTTTTTGAATGCTTACCAATTTAATACCCATATCTTCCCTGAGTTTCGCATCGAAATTGCTCAACGGTTCATCATGATAACGAGACACGCTTTAGCCGCGACATCGGTCTCTCATATCCTGCCGAGTTCGGCTCGTTTTCTTGCCGTTGAATCTTGTAATAACAGATGTTATAATACGATGTATTCAATATGACAGGAGGAACAAATGCTTGCCTTAAAATTACGCAAAATCGGCAATTCCCTGGGAGTCGTACTGCCGAAAGAGGCACTCGCAAGTCTAAAAGCCGACGAGGGCGATGTTATTTACCTGACCGACTCACCGGACGGGGGGTTTCGGATAACCCCGTTGGATGAAGGATTCGCAGATCAGTTCAATAAAGCCGAACGCATTATGCTCGAAGACCGTGACGTTTTGCGGGAATTGGCGAAGAGATGACCCCCCAATGGGTAGATTTGAGCGTAGTACTCGCCATTCATGAGCAGCAGATAGCCGAACACGGCGGATCACTGGGCATTCGGGATTTGGGGATGATCGAAAGCGCCTTGGGGCGCCCTCAAAATCTCTGGGTATATAATGATCCGGATGTTTTTGATCTGGCGGCTGCATACGGTTACGGGCTCGCACAAAATCACGGTTTTATCGACGGCAACAAGCGAACCGCCTATGTCGTCACCAGGCTGTTTCTCATACTGAACGGTTGCGATATTATTGCTTCTGCGGTAGATAAGGTGATCACCTTTGAAAAAGTCGGCAAAGGTGAAATCGATCAGGCAGCCTTAGCGTCTTGGTTGCGCTCCCATTCCAAAAAATGAGCAGACTTCCAAAAAAATAAGGAATCATCTTAAGAAAGAAGCGACAAAATGGGACAACACCACTACTGAAGAGAGTCCTGGATATAAAGAATCGAACAAGAAAAAGATAAGGAGTTGAAGCGTGAAGAAGACAATTTACGTGTTAGATCGTTATACAAAATTTAATATACAAAATCTTCTGAATCTGTCGGATTGAGTGCTGCGTTGAGAAATCTCAGGAAGTTTAAGCCGAGAATGCCTCTGATATCCTCCTCTGAATACCCTCGCTCCATTAACCCGATGGTTAAATTGGGAAGTTCGGTGGCATTTTCTAAGCCTTTTGCAAAAGCGGTAATCGAAGTGCCCTTGGCCAGATAACTATTGGGATCCATGCAGTCGACTACCGTCTTTTCCGCATAATCCACCCAGTCCGGCCCGAGAGCGATGTTGTCCACGCCAATTAGATGAGCCATATGATCAATATGATTAAGGACTTCATGGATAGTGGCTCTCTCTTTATGAATATAAGGGGCACAGAAGCAGACACCCACCAACCCATCCTTTTTAGCCAACGCCTTTAGTTGATCATCGTATAGGTTGCGAGGATGATCGCACAATGCGCGTGCATTGGAGTGGGAAGCGATGATCGGGCGTTGACTCATTTCGATCGTATCCCAGAATCCGTTTTGCCCCATGTGGGAAACATCGATGATCATCCCAATGCGGTTCATCTCCCTTACCAATTCCCGTCCAAACTTGGACAAACCGGAATTTGACGGTTCGCCCGATCCGTCTGCGACCAAATTCCGCTGGTGCCAGGTCAGGGTAATGACCCTAACGCCTATACGATATAGATTTCTGAGCACACTCAATTCGGTTCCAATCGCTTCCGCGCCTTCCAACCCGAGCATGAAACTGGTTTTTCCAGTACACTTAGCTTCCACAATCTCCTCGGGGCGTGTAACGATTGTCAATTGATCCGGACTTTCGGCCACATCCATGTACCCGCAATCAATCAACTGCAACGCGGACAGTACAGGAGACATGAAAAACGGATAGGCTCGATACCCAAAATGGGCGACGGTGGACATGAGAACAAAATCGATACCCCCCTGCCGCAATTTAGGCAAATGAATCCGTTCAATGATCTTGCGTTCCAATCGCCCTCTTCGCGTGACGATATCCATCTGGATGTCACAGTGTTGGTCTACCACCAGTGCATCATAATGAAGCTCCAGGGCCTTTTTTTTTACCTCACTATCGATTTCGAACATATGACCGTAATTGTAATCGGATGGATTCATAGGTTACTCCATGTATAAACTATAAAATCGATTCTAATCAGATCATCTACCGAAAAGGCCGGGTAGGATTTTACCAACCAACTGCATAGGACTCTCTTCTTGGGTCTGCGCCTCCTGCCAAAACCCCATGAGTCCAATCAATGGCAATGGCACACACCCCCCCGGCTTTCCAGGCCCAAGCCGGCCAAGGATCTATCCTATGGCCCTTGTTAATGAGTTGTTTCATAACGGATGACCCGATACGCGCCTCAACCCTCAAAAGGCCCGGAAAATACGCGTGGGGAGAAAACGAGTTGGGGAAGTTAAACGTGGAGAAGCGCGGTGCCTCTATCGCTTCCTGAAGCCCTAATCCAAAAACAATACGATTCAGAATAACCTGAAGGGCAACCTGACATTGAACATCTCCCCCGGGAGTACCAATGACCATGTACGGTCGACGATCCTTGAAGATCATACATGGGTTCGGGGTTAATCGCGGCCTCTTACCAGGCTCAATGGATGCTGGGTGATTCTTGTCCACTCGGGATTGAACGCCCCGCGATGAGACCGCCAGCCCAGTAGGGGGAATGATTGGCGTATTGGTGGGTATATCACTAGGTACTGCAGAAAAGACATTACCATGCCGGTCGACAACCGCCACGTAACTGGTGTCCAAATGATCGTATTTTCCCGGTTGCTTGCTGGGTCGAATCGGATCATCCCGCGTGCGGGGTTGGTCTATGTGAAATTTTCCCTGATAGCGCCAGGGATCTCCGGCCGGTGGCAACTCCGTCCAGGCTTTATTTTTATCGATATGGGAAATTCGTTGCCGAGCATATTCTTGGGACAGTAAACCGTTCAGCGGTACCTCGACAAACTCCGGATCACCGATATATTTTTCCCGGTCGGCAAAAACCAATTTCAGCGTTTCAGTAACATAATGAATATATTCTGCCGAGTTGTGATCGAATTGTTTCACATCGATGCATTCAACCAAATTCAAAGCCTCCAATAGTGCCGGCCCTTGGGACCAGGGGCCGCATCCAAACACCTCGTATTCCAGGAATTCTATTTTGGGTGGTGTTTCAATACTAACGTGATAGGCTGCGAAGTCTTCGAGGGTTAACAGACCGCCATGTTCTCGGTGATAATCGACGATGGCTTTTGCAATTTCTCCTTCGTAAAACACTTCACGAACAGCATCCAGCGCCTTGTCTCTTCCCGCAAATTTGGCTTTCTGCTCGGCCCGAATCAGCCGTTTCAGGGTTCGGGCAAGATCCCTTTGGCAGAAGATTTCACCCGGCTCAGGAGGACGACCGGCCGGTAGATACACATCGGCTGTTGTCTGCCAGCGTCGATAGTCATCAACGGCGCTCTTAATGTTGTTGGACATGAAACGATGCATGGGGAAGCCGTTTTTGGCCAATTGGATGGCATCACGAGAGACCTCCTCAAAGGTCAATGTGCCGTATTTTTTCAGAGCCTGAATCCAGGCGTCTGGAGCAGCAGGCACCACAGCCGTGAGAATTCCGGCCGGAATTTCACCGTGATGATTCTCAACGAAAAAGTCGACCGACGCTTTTCTCGGCCAGCGTCCGAGGCCGTCTATGGTTACCACGGTGTTGCTTCCTGCCATGTGAAGCATGATCGGTGCCACACCGGCAAAATTGACCATATCGGTATGCAGCACGGCAATACAAAGTCCTGCCGTCACTCCGGCATCCACCGCGTTACCCCCCCGGTCCAGGATTCGCATGGCCGCCTGGCTGGCAAGGGGATGGCCTGTTACAACCATGGATGATGTACCCCGTATCACCGGGCGCATGGCATTTCGGGTCTGTTCAAAAGCAGAATGGACTTTGTCATCCGGCATAATTATACCTTTCTCTTTATATCCTGACGTTAACCGAATCGGCGAGCTTGATTAGAAGAAATTTTATCGATATAATCGGCACGCCTTTTATGGTTTTTCTTCTTCTTTTGCTTTCGCCTCGCGCCGCAATCCCCAAATCACGGCAACTATAGCAGCCGCGACCAGTGCTGCCGTAATCGGCCGGGTGCAAAAAAGCCAGAATATGTTTTCGGGCAACATTAGGGCGGCCCTCAGATTTCTTTCCATAATGGGTCCCAGGATCAGGCACATGGCGATGGCAAGTACCGGAAAACCGCCTTTTTGGCAGATATAGCCGACAAAACCGAACATAATTGAAATCCAGAAGTAATAAATATGACCATAGCCGATGGAGGCGCCGGTAATGGCAAGTACGCCCACGGCGGGCATAAGATATTTCTTTTTAATCAAAGAAATTCTGGCAATATACGGTGAAAGGGACAACCCTATGGGTAGTATCATCAAATTACACATAATCATGGTTCCGAAAATAACGTAAACCAGAATGGTATCTTCCTTAAACAAGGTCGGACCGGGAATCAAACCGTGGATTATCATGGCGCCGAGCAACATGAGCGTGCTGGTGTCACCCGGAATACCCAGGGTGAGCAACGGAACCAGAGCGCCGCCGGTGACCGCATTGTTGGCGGCTTCACTAGCACAAACCCCTTCCACTGAGCCGCTGCCGAACAATTCCGGGGTCTTGGACTTTCGCTTGGCCTCACCGTAGGCGAAAAAAGAAGCCACCAATGCGCCGATTCCGGGTAACGTACCGATAAAACTTCCGATCATGCTCGATTTAATAATCGTCTTCCACATCCTGGGCAGTTCTCGGTATGCAATCAGAATCCCTGATACATCTTTCTTTAGCTTTGCCACGACTTCGGCCTGTTCGGCCATTCGGAATGCCTCGGAAACGCAAAAGAGTCCGATGATAGCCGGTACGGCTGGAATACCGATTAGGATTTCCTGAATCCCGAATGTAAATCTGGGGTATTGGGCCACCGGATCGACGCCGATGGTCGATAGCAATAAGCCGAACAGCGTGGCTATTAAACCTTTGACAACCGATTTACTGGAAAGGGAAAGCACGACGGCGGTGGCGAACAATCCCAGAGAGAAATACTCCAAAGGCCCGAACATGATCGCCAATTGAGCCAACTGTAAGGAAAGAAAGATGAGTACGATGCAAGAGATAAGACCGCCCAGTGTTGAGGACATGGTCGCCACCCCCAGCGCCTTGCCCCCCTCGCCTTTCATGGTCATGGGATATCCTTCGATGGCCGTAACTGCCGATGTGGGGGTACCGGGTACATTCATCAAGATGGCGGTGATCGATCCGCCGTAAATGGCGCCGCAATAAATCCCCAACAACAATACAAATGCAGTAAATTTCGACACACCGAAGGTTAGCGGCACCAAAAGGCCGATGGCCATGGTGGATGTCAAACCCGGTGCGGCGCCCACCACAACACCCCCCAGCACGGAACCGAATAAAAGGATGAACATCTTGGGGCTGAAGATAATCTGGAGCGCCTCAAAAAAAATACCCATCGTCGCTTCTTTTCAGTCTGTAAAATATTCAATTACGGTATTCAGCCAGGCGCCCTCGGGAACATAGGCTTGAAGCACTTGAACAAAAAACAGATGCAGGCCGAAAGCCACCAGCGGGGCCAAAACAAGACAGATAATGACGCCGGTTTTAAAAAGCCGCATGAGAATCCCTACGTATAGCATCGTCGCCAGCCCAAATCCTATTCTCACAATAAACCAAGGATAAGCGGTGCTGAAAATAAAAACACCGGTCATACGTCGCATGGTGTTGGATAGGTCATCAGTCGCATTTTTCTTCCAGGCCCCTAAAAATTTTTTTGTAAACTCAATGGGACGGTTTGACTGGGTTTTCCGGTTCATTGTCAGTTTTAAAATCAGAATTGCTGAGGCCGCGACGATTCCGACCGATAGAATCCTCGGAAACAGGGCAAACCCGCCGGGATCGGTATAGACTTTGGGAAATGCAAATGTGGCTGCGAAAAAAACGACGCCGATAATAAATGTCAGTAGACTGATGATCCATTCGGCAATCATTATTCTCTCCGAATCGGGCCGGCCAAAAAATCCTGCTCGACCCAAATGATCGATATCTATTTTTTCCGTTCATTAATAATCTTGATGGCTTTTGCCGAATTCATTTGCATGTTCTTGACATGCTGGGTGTATGCCGGACCGTCGAGCCTAAAAACGGTAAGCCCCATTTTGTCAAGATCGGCTTTAAATTCCGGTATACCCCACACCTTTTTGGTTGCTTCGGAGATCACTTTTTTGGCCTCTTCGGGCATGCCCTTGGGCCCTCCAACACCGTAGGGGTGTTCATAGTGCACATCCCATCCCTTTTCCTTTAGGGTCGGAACATCCGGATATCCCGGATGTCTTTCCGAACTCATATAAGCCAGAAACCGCACCTTGCCTTCCTTGACATAGGAGATATTGGGACGGACCCAGGTCACGTTTGCCTGTACGTGACCGCCCAGCAACGCAGCCGCCTGGTCCGGCGAACTCTTGTGGTAAATCGGGTTGATTTTGAAATCGGCCTTTTCTTCCCACAGAACCAGGGGCTGATGGTAAATACCGCCGATGTCGGTTATCCCGACCGTAATTTGCCCGGACCGCTTTTTGGCGTCTGCTACAAACTCCTCGATGGTTTTCCAGGGCGCATCGGATCTAACGGCAATCACAGGCGATTGAAAGGCGAAGCTGGGCAGGATGTCGTAATCGTCTATGGCGATGGGGGCAAGTTTCATAATCTCAAATTTGGGAAGATCCCCCTGAATGGTTACCAGGGTATAACCGTCCGGTTTTGCGCTTTTCGCGGCCAGATAGCCCACGGTTGCCGAACCGCCGGTAATGTTGTTGACGACAACTTTCTTACCGATGATTTTTTCAAATTGTTTGGTAAAAATTCGGGTGGCCGTATCAGCCCCGCCGCCGGCCCGCCACATAACAATCCACTTGAAATCCTTTTTCGGATATTGACTTGCCGCCGGGCATGTGGCCGGCAAAACAGCAGTCAATATCAAAGATACGGCTGTCAGGACGAAAAATAGGCGAACATTTTTGCTTTTTGACATTTTCCTACCTCCTTTTCCTCGATGATGTTATGGTTATTAACCGATTCTCTACCAGCTTAGTGATGCCAGGTCAAATAGTCTCTTGCCTCAGAATTCTATCGTCTTCCCATTTAGGTATCCCCGCTCTCTACAACGGCATGGAAGATTTCCCGGAAGTGCTACCGGGAGTATAATCCACATCATATTACCTATGGCCGTCCCATGGCATCCGCGCTATATATCGAGCCGTATCCAGCGGGTGCAAAATCGGTTGGCCACCTCGATGAATTTGCGTAAGGGTTTGACGGCATTAGACAATACCTCCAACCGGCCGTCCAAGTTTCGCACGACAACGATGCCATTGTCCACTTGTAACAGGCTCACCCCTGTGGTAACGGTGAGGTCGAATTGAAATCGGCGCAGCTGCAGCTCGCCGTCTTCAAATTCGATAAGCATCATCTGGCTCAATGCGTATAAGCTATGCTTGCTTTGCGAACCGGCGGTCGCCGAAAAGGCGCGGATATGGCCGGGGACAGACAGGGCTATTTCCGGTACCACTATGGCGGCCAAACATTCGCACACAAGTTGATCGGTAGATAGAATTCGAATTGTATTCGACATGATAACCGTGCTTTATTCGGCCGGTTTTCAAAAGGGGAAAAATAACTTCATTATTCTCGACCCTGTACGATCCTCTGGATCGAAGCGGAGTTGGTCTACTGGAGCCATATCCGAGGCAGTAACATTACCAGATCCGGCCAGAGCGTGATGATCAACAGCACCGAAATACCCACCATCAGAAAAGGGAAGGCCGCCTTGGAGACCTGCTCCAGGGAAATGCCCGCCAGACGACCGGTAATATAAAGGCAGAGTCCCACCGGAGGCGTCAGGAGCCCAAGCATCAGATTAAAAACGATGATGGTGCCCAAATGAATGGGATCGATGCCCAATGCCTTGGTGGGTGTCATCAGCAACGGAATGAGTATAATCATTGCACTGATTGCTTCCATGAAGGTGCCGATAAAAAGAAGGAAGATATTGAGCACAAGCAGCACGGGGACGGCCCCCAACTCGAAGGAAAAAATCCAATCGGTCAACAACTGTGGAAGCCGGGAAATGGCCAAGACCCAGCTAAAAAGAGCGGCAACTGCAATAACGAACATGATGACGGCCGTATCTATCGCCGCATCTCGAAGCAAAGGGAAAAGATCCTTCAATCCGATTTCGCGATAGACAAGCAAACCCACCAGAAAAGCATATACGACGGCCACGGCGGCAGACTCGGCCACCGTAAAAACCCCACTAAAGATGCCACCGAGAATGATGACCGGCATCAGTAGCGCCCAAACCGCCGATCGGAATGCCACCCAGAACTGCCCTAACGTGACGGTCCCGTAGCGCGGATAATTACGCTTCACCGCATAGTAATAGACCAGCCCCATCAGGGCGAATCCGAGCATGAGCCCCGGAATCGCGCCGGCAAGGAACATGGCGCCGATGGAGACTTCTGCTGTAATTCCGTAGATAACCATCGGGACGCTCGGAGGGATGATCGGGCCGCAGATGGAGGAGGCGGCGGTGACGGCGGCACTGAATTCCGGGTCATATCCTTCATCTTTCATGGCCGGGATGATCACGCTGCCGATACCGGTGGAGTCTGCAACAGCAGATCCGGAAACTCCTCCGAACAGCATGCTGGCCGCGACATTGGCCAACCCGAGACCGCCGCGAAAGGGGCCGACCAAAACATTGGCAAAGGTGATGATCCGTTTCGTGATCCCTCCTCGGTTCATAATATAGCCGGCCAAAACGAAAAAAGGGACAGCCATGAGCGCAAACGAGTCGGCCCCGATGATCATTCGTTGCGGAATGATGGCCAGCGGGAGTGTTCCCTTGTAAAGAACGACGGCCATGGCCGTAATCCCCAATACAAACCCCAATGGAACATAGAGCAGAAGAGACACTACAAATGTAATGATCAATACAAGGGATATTCCGGTTAACATTTGTTCTCCTCGGTTTCTGAAGTATATCTGAAGCTGACAATACGGACTTTCAGGGAATCGAGCATAAATATAAGCATGAGAGCGCAGGATAGAGGAGCGGCCGCATACATATAACTAGGCGGTAATTCAAGGGCGCCGTATACTTGATCAAGGGACCTCAGGGTAATGCCGTATCCCTCCTTTAACACCACGAGCAGAAAAAAACCGACCCCCAGATCAACGATGGTGGCGATTGTTTTCTGCAAGATGCCGGGAATCTTTCGAACAACAATATCAACACCGATGTGGATGCCCTGTCGATAACCCACGGCGACCCCCAGGTAGGTCATCCAGACAAAGATCCATCGACTCAACTGATCCGCCCAAACCAACGGCGCATTGAGCGCATAGCGCCAGATCACAGAGGCAAACATAATGGCGACCATCGTCAACAGCAGTATGCCGATCAAATAGCCGAGAATCGATGTCAATTGATCCAAAAACTTGAACGGCTTAAAAATATAGCGTTTCATCAACAAAACGTTCGGTCTCCTGAAGGGTTTCATGGTTTACGGAAAAAGCCGATGAGAGGCTCGAAGGCGCAGCCG
Source organism: Deltaproteobacteria bacterium (assembly GCA_024644775.1). Next base: position 923 of record JAHEHB010000119.1, on the reverse strand, counting down.
CTCATCGGCTGAGATGCAATCCCGACAACGAACGGATTCATCAATCGATGGCTTTGGCCTTGTCATACCATTTCTTGACATGGGGGAATTCATCGATAAAACCTTTCACCGAGTTGCGGAATCCAGATAAATCCGATTCCACAAATTCAACCTTGTACTTCTCTTTGGCATCCTTCATGAGTTTCTTTTCCAGCTCGAGAGAAAGCGTCCGGCAGTATTCATTGGAGGCCGCGGCCGCTTTGAGAACCCACTGTTGGGTTTCGGCAGAAAGCCCCTTAAAAAACTTACTGCTGGTGACCAACAGATTGTCCTGATACATGTGCTGAATGAGGTTGTAGTATTTGTTGACTTCAAAAAATCCGGATGCATAGGTTAGCACGATGGGATTGTCCTGTCCATCAATGACCCGGGTTTTAAGTGCCGTATAAACTTCCGGAAAGGCCATGGGGGTCGGGGAAGCGCCGAACCGCTTGAAAGCACCGACCCACATGGTGGTGTTCGGCACACGGATCTTCAGCCCTTTCATATCGGGTACTGTGCGGACCGGTTTGTTGGCGGACAGATTTCGTGCCGGCCGGTTCCAGATGGCCAGTCCTTTGAAGCCCGATTCATTTTCAAGATCGCCGGAAAATTCCGGGAGGAGTTTTTCCCATACCCGGTCTGCATGGGCCCTGTCTTTAAAGAGATACGGAAACGTAAAAATTTCGGCAGGACGATAGAATATTCCGAGTACGCCGCCACCGGGGGCCGCGATGTGAATGCTGCCTTCCTTCAGGTTCTCCAGAATATCGCGTTCACCGCCGAGTGATCCGCCATGATAGACTTCCACCTTGACTTTCCCCTCGGAAAATTCCTCCAGTTTCTTAGCAAAATAATCCATGGATTTTCCCAGGTGGCTGTCCGGCGCCACAACATCGGCTGCG
>JAHEHB010000118.1:8747-13373 GCA_024644775.1 Deltaproteobacteria bacterium | reverse complement strand
GTCGGCTACAATTCCTATGCCTGAGAGGATAATTATCTATGTTCCTGAAAAATGACGAACTAAGAACCAAACCAAACATCTTGTTGATTATGACCGATGAGCACGATCCGGGAGTTACCGGATGCTACGGAGATAAGATTGTCGATACACCCAATATCGACCGTATCTCGGAGCAGGGCGTTACATTTGACAACTGTTATTCGCCATCACCGTTGTGCGCGCCGGCCCGGTTGAGCTTTACGGCAGGCAAATACAGCAGCCGGTGCCGGGTATGGAGCAATGATTGCTGGCTTCCTTCCGATGACTACCCATCACTTCCACGGATAATGAGTGCGGCCGGATATGAATCGATCCTCGGCGGCAAAATGCACTACGATGTAACACGCCGGTATGGGTTTGTGGATCTCTTTCCGTCAAAACCGCATCAAAACAGTTTTTTTAAGACCGGAAAGGGTGATAGAAGAAACGCTACCGATCTATCTGTGATACCGGATGAGAGTTGGAAAAGCTGGAAAACTCGAATCGACAGTTTTCATGCTGGAGATCATTCATGGATATTGGATTTGGATCGAGAAGTGACTGAAAAATGCAGCCGGTTCCTGAGGGAAAGAAAGCCCGACGACAACCCATTTTTTCTTTTAGCCGGATATGTTGCCCCCCATTTTCCATTGACGGTTCCTGAGAAATATTTCGAAAAATATAAAGACAGGGTTCCGATGCCCAACATCCCGGATGGGTGTATCGAAAGGCTTCCTCAAAACTATCAGCACCTTAGACGTGCATTCGGAATCGTCAATGCGCTTGAGAAGGACATCAAAAAGGGAAGAGAATTGTACTGGGCGCTGGTTGACTGGATGGACGATCAGATCGGTATGCTGTTGAAAGCCCTTGAAGAGTCATCGGTGGCGGATAACACTATCGTAATTTATACCTCGGATCATGGTGAGAATAAAGGGGATCACGGTTTGTGGTGGAAAAACTGCATGTACGAGCATGCCACGAGGATTCCGCTGATCGTTTCATGGCCGAACCGTCTGAAACCGGGGCAGCGCCGGCAAGGGGCCTGTTCATTGTTGGACCTCGGAAAAACGATTGCCGATATCGCCGGAGCGGAGGTCCCTGAGGATTGGGACGGTGACTCCATGCTGGAATGGATGAAAGATGAAGCCAGGACCTGGAAAGATGTTGCGGTGAGTGAATACTATGCTCACAATATCGTATCGGGCTTTGTCATGTGTCGACAAGGGGATTTCAAGTATGTTTATCACACCCGAATGGATGAGGAGCACGGACCCGAGCAGGAGCTTTTCAATCTAAAAGAAGAACCGGGTGAATTTGTTAACTTGGCTGGTCATCCGGATTTTAAAAACAGAGTAGAAAAAATGCATCAACTGCTTGTGGATGAACTGGGACATGATCCTGAAGAATTAGAAAAATTGTGCCGGTCGGATTATGAAAAAGGGTATGGTCGTAAAGCCGAGAAGGAACTTACGAAAGATGACCCGTTATTCGGTCGACATTAAAATAGACCAAAAAGGAACAAAGACATGAATGTCATCCTTGTGGTGATCGATAGCTTGCGGAAAGACCATGTGGGCTGTTACGGCAACGGCTGGATTCAAACACCGAACATGGACGCGTTTGCCAAAGAAAGTTGTCTTTTCGAACAGTGCTATCCGGAATCCCTGCCGACCCTACCGGCGCGAAGGGCCATGATTACGGGCAACCGGATGTTTCCCTTTCGAAACTGGCGGGAGGAGAGCCCCGGCGATCTTCAATCCGACGCGACGCCCGGATGGGCGCCCCTGCGTAAAACCGATGTCACGATTTCGGAGATCCTCCAGGAGGCCGGTTACCGCACGGCGTTTATCACCGATATCCATCACATGTTCCGGCCCAGCATGAACTTTCACAGAGGCTTTGACGAGTTTCGACACATCCGGGGGAACGAAGGCGATCGATACAACTCAGGCCCTCCGCCAAAGGATATCGACATCGATCATTTTCTGGTCCCCGCCCTTTACGACACCTATGCACACCAGGGGCTATTGCGATATTTATCCAACACTTCCTTTAGAAAGGGAGAAGAGGACTACTTTGCACCGTTGGTATTCGGGGAAGGGATAAGATGGCTCGAGGCCAATCGGGATGCGGAAAAATTCTTCCTGTGGATCGACTGTTTTGACCCCCATGAGCCCTGGGATCCGCCGCAGAAATATGTCGATTTGTATGATCCCGGATACGAGGGAAAGGAAATCATCAATCCTCAAACCGGGGACCCGAATACGTATCTGAGTGAAAAAGAACTCAAACACATGCGGGCACTCTACGCCGGGGAGGTCACCATGGTCGATACCTGGTTCGGCAAGTTCATCGACAAAACCAAAGCATTGAATCTTCATGAGAACACGTTGATTATCATCGTTGCCGACCACGGTCATCCCCTTGGAGAGCACAAGGTCGTTCGAAAGATCCCCTGGGCCATGTATCCCACCTTAATGGATATCCCTCTGTTAATTCGACACCCGAATGGCATCGGCGCCGGAAAACGGATCCAGGCGTATGTGCAACACCACGATCTGTTCACCACCGCGCTTAACTTCACAGGTGTAACGGCTCCAAAGCCCGTCGATGGTGAAGATCTCATCCCCCTGATGAGCGGCCAAAGCGGCCCCCAAAGGGATCACGTCACCTGCGGCTGCCGCCGCTACGTCTGGCTCAGGGACGAACGGTATGTCTATATCGCCGTTGCCGACGGAACCTATCCCCAGCTGTTCGATCTTCGGAGCGATCCGGGCCAGTTTAACAACATGGCACCGGATCATCCCGACATATGCAGCAAGATGCACGAAAAGGTCCTTGAAGATGCGGGAGGACCCCTGCCGGATTTCTCGGGGCTCACCGACTTTGCGGCCGGTGTGTTCGTGCCGCCGCCGGGAAGCTAGAGCAAAGTTTTTGTTTGACTTTAACTTTCAGTTTTGAAAAACTCAAAATTTCGCCATACCTTATATACAATTACTGAAAAACATATTAACACTAACATTGGGGTTTACACAGCATTTTTGGGTAAAAGGAAACCGCAATCCTGCGGCTCTTTTCAACGGAGGAAATTATGAACGTTTTTTTTATCATCATCGACAGTCTTCGCCAGGACCATCTGGGATGCTACGGAAACGATTGGATCCGCACGCCCAATCTGGATGCATTTGCCCAGTTTGTAGATATCGCACCGACCATCCTGGATTTTTTGGGCTTTACCGGTTCCCTGGAGGTGATGCAGGGAAAAAGCCTGCTGCCGCTGATCCGATCCGAGGTGGAATCGATACGGGAAGTTGCCCGGATCGGGGTGTTTAATTAAAGCGACCGGTGCATCCGCGACAAAGACTGGAGCTATATCCGGCGCCCGGAGGGCATCGGCGACGAGCTTTACAACTTGAGGGAAGATCCCAAGGAGAAAAACAATCTGATCGAAAAGTACCCCGAAGAGGCAAAACGGCTCGTGGCAAAACTGGGCATACCGTTTAATCCAGCGGAGAAATCCTTGCTCTCCGAGCAAGGTCAGAGTTCATAGGCTTTGCCGTATGAACGACTCAATGTTACATCCAAGGTTGAGTTGCCCAACAACTTTAACCAAGGAGGTAACAAATGAGTCGATTTCGAAGATTATCACAAACCATATGGCACTGCCAATATCATATTGTGTGGGTACCCAAATATCGTTTCAAGATTCTGACGGGCAAAGTTGCTAAGATGGTAGAGAATTGTGTAAGAGCTTTTTCGGAGCAACAGGGCTGTGATGTTGTTGAATTGAATGTTCAGATTGATCATGTTCATATTGTTGTGATGGTTCCCCCCAAGGTGTCGATATCGGACTATGTGGGAACGGTGAAAGGAAGAACGGCAATTCGTGTTCTTAACAATTTCCGTCATTTGAAAGAAAAGCCCTATTGGGGCAATCATTTTTGGACAAAAGGTTACTGTGTCGATACCGTGGGGTTAGATTCAGAAATGATACGGAAATATGTCAAGCACCAAGATGATAAAGATAAAGAGTAAGACAACATAAGGACAAGCGAATCAAATAACAAGGGCAACTCAACCTTGCCCCCTTTGGGGGCAAGGCAGTTTTATCCCCTTCCAGGGGTTAAATCAAAGCCGGCCCCTCCGGGGTCGGATATTTACTTTGAGAGGTCCCAAAGTATCCTCCTATCAGCTCAAATACGATCTTGAAGGCTGTGCGAAGCGGTTCGAACCGGTTATCGCCAAGGTATTATAATAACATACGTGTTCGGTTTGCACGAAACAAAACAAAAGGAGGTTGAAATGAGAATTAATCAATGTAAGTGGGCATGGATAATCGTCCTGATGATGGTATTTGTTTTTGCGGGTTCGACAACGGCCGCAGACAAGTATCCTTCCAAACCCCTCACCATCTACGTTACCTTCGGTCCCGGCGGGCTTTCAGACATCACGGCCCGACTCGAGGCCGAACGGCTGGAAAAGGAGTTGGGCCAGCCGATCAATGTCATCTGCAAGCCCGGCGGGGGCACGATCCCCGGCGTCATGACTTTTCTGAAGGCACCGGCCGACGGACACACACTGCTGCGGATGGCGGCCCCATCGGCA
>JAHEHB010000118.1:1195-8737 GCA_024644775.1 Deltaproteobacteria bacterium | reverse complement strand
CCCGCTCATCCGCAACACTCCCTTTAAGCCGTTGGAAGACTTTACACCGCTTTTTTTGGACGTCACCAACTCCAACGTTCTCTATGTCCGGGCGGATTCTCCCTACAAGACGATTCAGGATTTCGTCGCCGCCGCCAAAAAAAAGACCCTGCTGGTGGGGATCAACCAGATCGGGGCTCCGCCCCATCTGTCGGCGGCCCAGTTCGCAGATGAAATGGGCGTGAAATTCAATATGATTACCTACAAGCAGATCCCCAAATCCATCGTCGGTTTGATGGGTGGTCACGTGGAGGCGGCCATAGGGCAGCTGCTGCAAAACCGACAGTACGAAGGTAAAATCCGACCCTTGGTCATCCTCGACAAAGAGCGTTCGGACAAATACCTGCCCGGAGTCCCCACTGTGGCCGAAGTCTTTCCGGGCAAAACGGCCGGCTGCTGGATCAACGGCGGTCTGGCGGTCAAGAAGGGGACACCCCAGCCCATCGTCGACCGGCTGGTGGCGGCAGCCGAAAAACGGCTCAACACCACGGAGTTCCAGAAGGCCGTCGAAGCAAGCAACCAGGTCTACAAATACGTCGGGGGTACCGATGTCGTGACCCAAAGCATTAAGGACGGGATTGAGCTCTACAAGCCGATCATCAAAAAGCTCGGGATTAAAAAATAGCCGTCATTGACAACACCGGGTAAAGGGGGCAACCGCACCCTTACCCCGGTGTTGTACCGAGGGACAATATGACACAAAAGACCGGAAACATCATCTTCAGCATTCTGGTGATTCTTGCCGCGACAGTGTTGATATACCAGGCCACCGGTTTTCGCGGATCCGGGGTGGTGGCCAGCTCCGAGCTGGGGTCGGGGGTTTTTCCCATCGTCATCCTCTCGTTTACCATTGTCTGTTGTCTAGTGAATATTTTCCAGAACCTTGACCTGAAAGCCGAAGGCCGGGAGAAGAAAAAGATCCCACTGGACCGGACCCAGTTTATCCGGGTGACCCTGGTGTTTGTGGCCTGTCTGGTGTCATACTTTGTCTGGGAGCGATTCGGGTTTCTGGTCATGACCACCCTGTTTATGATTTCGGTGGCCATAATCCTGGGGGTCCGATCCATCAGAATCTGGCTGCTCCTTTTGGGTTTCGGGCCCATCGTCTATTTCATATTCGACCGGGCCCTGCATATCATGCTCTAATAATAGAAGTGAGGATCCTGACATGATCGGAGGTATGGACGCGTTTCTGACCGCATTGATACAATTGATTCAACCGACGAATCTTGTGCTCCTCATGGCGGGCATCTGTTTCGGTATCGTCATCGGCATTTTGCCCGGGTTGGGCCCCCCCATAGCCATCACCATCTGTCTTCCCTTCACCTTCAAGCTCGACATCATCCAGTCATTGACCCTGTTGTTGGGGCTGTATTCCGCCTCCATCTATGGCGGTTCCATATCCGCCATCACCCTGGGGATACCCGGAACCGGGGCCGCGGCCGCCACCATTGCAGACGGCTACAGCATGTTTAAAAAAAACCGTGGCGGCGAAGCCCTGGGGTATGCACTGGTGGCCTCGGTGATCGGGGGTCTGTTCAGCACCGTCTGTCTGGCTCTGATCACACCGATTCTGGCCAGCTTTGCCATGAAATTTGGACCCCGGGAATATTTTGCCATCGGGGTGTTCGGCATGCTGGTGGTGGTCCGGGTGGCCGGTAGGAGCATGGCCAAAGGGCTGATCATGGGCGGTATCGGGATCTTTCTGACCACCCTGGGGGTGGACGAAATCAACGGAAACATGCGCTACACCTTTGGCAGCTACAATCTCTACGACGGGATTCCCATGGTGCCGATCCTTGTCGGACTGTTTGCCATCTCCGAGTCGCTGACCAATTGCGAAAAGCTGGTGGCACCAAAATTCGACGAAAAAAGCCTCGTCTCTAACCTGCCGTCCATAAAAACCCTATACCGGTTAAAAAACCTCCTGCTTCGGTCGTCCATTATCGGAACCATTATCGGGATCGTACCGGGTGAGGGGGCGGCCATCGGCGCCTTTTTCAGCTATAGCGAGGCACGGAGAAAATCACTGACCCCCGAAGCCTTCGGCACCGGCATACCGGAAGGGGTGGTGGCGGCGGAAACCGCCAACAACGCCACCATCGGCGGTGCACTGATCCCCACCTTGACCCTGGGCGTACCCGGGAGTGCGGCTGCCGCGGTTCTGCTGGGGGCCTTCATGATCCAGGGCCTCAATCCGGGACCCAAGCTGTTTGAGAATTCACCGGAGGTGATGTACTCCATCTTTATCGGTCTGTTTATCATCAACATCCTGATGCTCTTTGTGGGCCAGTTGACCATCCGTTTTGCCGCCAAAATCATCGCGATCCCCATGCGGGTGGTGGTTCCCATCGTGCTGCTGCTCTGTTTTGTGGGCGCCTATTGCGTGGGGAACGACATCTTCGGCGTCTGGGTGCTGCTGTGGATCGGGGTGTTCGGATATATCGTCCGCAAGCTGGGGTTTCCCATCGTCCCCTGCTGCATCGGGTTTGTTCTCGGCCCCATGATCGAGACTTCCTTCCGGCAATCCATCGTCGTCAGCGACGGGAATATCATCTCCTTCTTTGCCAGCCCCATCGCCGGCACCATTTATTTTCTACTCATCCTCAGCCTTACCTGGAAATATCTGTTTGGCTGGATCAAAGGACTTTGGGAAAACAGGCTTTAACTGATATCCCCATCACCAGGAACCACAATAGGGGTCAACGTGCAACCCCTTACCCCGAACAGGAAGGATCTGAAATGAACCTAATCTTTATTATCATCGACTCGCTAAATGCTGATCATGTAGGAATTAACGGCAACGATTGGATCAAAACCCCCGGTCTCGACAAATTCGGACGGGAAAGTGTTCGGTTTACCGGGGCATACCCGGAAAGCCTGCCCACGGTCCCGGTGCGCCGGGCTGTCCACACGGGCCGCCGGGTGTTCCCCTTTGCGGACTGGCGATACTGGAAACCGGTTCCGGTAGCCGGCTGGCAGCCCTTTGGGGAGGATGAAACCACCCTGGCGGAAACCCTTCGAGAGCGGGATTTCCGGACCGCCTTTTTCACCGATTGTTTTCACCTCTTCCGCCCGGGGGGCAACTTCCACCAGGGTTTTCACGAGTGGCAGTTTATCCGGGGAAACAGCTTCGATTCCTATCGTTCCGGCACCGAGCGACCGGAGGTGTGCGATTTCAGAAAGTATTATCCCGACGATATCGAAAAAGGCACAGGCGAAGTCTTCGGCGGCATCACCTATGCCGAGACCAGCCGGTACCTTCGCAACGTGGAGCTGATGCGCGGTGAAGAGGAGTCCCTCCAGGCTCAGGTGTTCCGCGGAGCCATGACTTGGCTGGACGAAAACCAGGATGCGGAAAACTTCTTTCTGGTGATCGACAGCTTCAAGCCCCACGAACCGTGGCTCCCACCCCGCTGGTGCAGTCGGATGTACGAGGACGGGGAGTACACCGGCACCGAGATCATCCGCCCGGAATATACAATGAATTACAAATCCATCGGTTACACCGAAGAGATGGTCAAGCACATGGAGGCGCTCTATGCCGGGGAAGTCACCCTCCTGGACCGGTGGCTCGGTTTTTTCCTTCAGAAACTCGAATACATGGACCTTTACGAAAACACCGTGGTGGCGATCATGAGCGATCACGGCGTGGGGGTCGGCCACAACGGCATTATCGGAAAGCCGCTGTCGGCCCACTACCCCCAGCTCATGGATCTGGTCATGATGGTCAAGGCACCGGGGGTGGCACCCGCCACTGTCGATTCCATCGTTTACAACATCGATCTCGTTCCCACTTTTTTCAATCTCATGGAACTCCCCCTGCCCTGGGAGATGGACGGTATCGATCTAACCCCCCTGATGAAAGGGAAAACGGATAGCCTCCGGGATTATGCCACTTGCAGCTGGAAGGACTGGAACTCGGTCCGCACCCGACAGTATCAGTTTATGTGCTCCCGGGACGAATCCCAGGCCCGGCTTTACGATCTGACCGAGGATCCCGACTGCCGTGTGGATCTGGCGGCGGACAGACCGGCCGTGGTGAAGGAAATGTTCGGGCTGCTGCGCCAGGACGCTGGTGGAGAAATGGGAGAGATGAAGGCGGCGGGCACACCCCCCGGTTTCACCGATTTTCGGATTACGCTCTAGTATCGTAACCCGTAAAATGGTATCTGGACGGCGGTCCCAAGTCCGGATTCGTGCCGCCGGGCGAACGGCGCCTGGGGTTCGACCATTTCGTTGGTTTCAACAGGGGATACTATTTCATGAAAGCCGTCTATTATGAGGATACCGACCAACCCTTTCACTGTCCAGGGTTCGAGCCGGATTTCCAAACCGAGCCTCTGTTGGAATATATGCAATCCTGCAGTGAGCATGTAGCGTAATAAAGTACTGTCATGAGGTAAATTGAATGAATGTCATTATGATCATGCTGGATAATTTCAGAGCGGACCACATCGGTATCAACGGCAACTCCTGGATCCGGACACCCAATATCGATGCGCTGGGCAAAGAGAGCGTTCGATTCACCAAAGCGTTTCCGGATTGTCTGCCCACCATACCGGTGCGACGGGCGATTCACACCGGCAAACGGACCTTTCCCTGCAGGGACTGGATAAAACCGGACTCATGGCCCCTTTGTCAGGGATGGACCCCCATACCGGACGACCACACAACGATTTCGGAAATCCTGAAACAAAAAGGGTATCGCACCGCCTATATCACCGACTGCTACCACGTGTTCAAACCGGGGATGAACTTCCACCGGGGGTTCGACGAGTGGCGGTTTATCCGGGGCCAGGAATTCGACCCGCATCGGACTGACTCCCTCAGCCACATCGATGTTGGTAGATTCGTAACGCCCACGATGGATAAAGAGAGAAAGAATGTCACGCAGTTGGGGCAATATCTTCGGAATGTCGAATTCCGCGAGCGGGAGGAAGACTATTTCGCCCCGCAGGTTTTCAGCTCGGCCACCCGGTGGATAGAGGAAAACTACCGGTGTGAAAACTTTTTTCTCTATGTGGAGAGTTTCGACCCCCACGAACCCTGGGATCCGCCCCAGTATTACCGGGACATGTACGATCCGGGCTACGAGGGCATCGAAGTGATCCACCCCTATTATTCACCCGACATCGATTATCTCACCGAAGCCGAGCTCAACCATGTCCGGGCGCTCTATGCAGCGGAGATCACCATGGTGGACACCTGGCTGGGGTATTTTTTGAACAAAGTCAGACAGTTGGGGCTGATGGACAATACGCTCGTCGTCCTGATGACCGATCACGGACAGAATATTGCCGAAAACGGGGCCTGGGGTAAATGCCCGTTCAATCTCTACCCCGGATTGATGGACTTGATCTTTTTCATCCGGCACCCGGCACAGAGCCCGAAAACCATCGATTCCTTTGTCTACAACCACGATGTGTTCCTGACCCTCCTTTATCTTCTGGGCCAGGAGATCCCGGAGCAGGCCGAGGGGGAAAATCTCTGGGAGCTGGTGGAGGGAAAAAGGACGGCATTTCGCGATCATGTCACCTCCATGTTCAAAAACTGGGCCTGGGCCCGAGACGACGCCCATGCCTTTATCTCGAGGCCCGGTGGGGAAGAGGCTCAGCTTTATGACCTCAAAACGGATCCGCTCCATAAACACAACATAGCGGCTGAAGAAAAAGATATCGCCAAGCGGATGCATGGGGTGATCCTTGAAGACGCTGGCGGCCCGTTTCCGGACCACGATATCCAGTGGTGGTATTGACGATTGGGTGCGGCACTTTCCGAGACGGCCGAATGGACTTCGATGTAGCGCGCCGCTGCCCCAGACAACCTGTGAAAACCGAAAGGTGTAAAAATGAGCAACAATCGCCCGAATATCCTTTTTTTCTTCCCGGACCAGTTTCGGTATGACTGGCTCGGCATGCATCCGGATATCCCGGTTCGGACACCCAACTTTGAAAAACTCGGCGCCCGGGGGGTGCGTTTCACCCATGCGGTCACGCCATCCCCGCTCTGTGCGCCGGCGCGGGCATGCTTGGCGGCCGGAAAGGAATATGCCCGCTGCCGGGTACCCCAAAACAACGTGGATTATCCTCTGGATCAGACCACCGTTTACACTCTGCTACGACAATCCGGTTATCATGTGCTCGGCTGCGGCAAGTTCGATCTGAACAAGGGGAGTCAGGACTGGGGCTTGGACGGAAAAACGCTTCTCAAGGAATGGGGGCTTTCAGACGGAATCAACAATGAAGGGAAAATGGACGGCATCCGGCCACTGTTTACCGGGGACAGAAAGCCCAAGGGGCCGTACCTGGCCTATTTGGCAGAGCGGGGCCTGGCCTCGACACACGCCCACGATCTCTACCACCGCTATTACCGGTCGGCGGTCACCAACGGTTTCTGGGCGTCTACCTATCCGACCCCCCTGCCCGAAGACGCCTACTGCGACAACTGGATAGCCCAAAAAGGGCTCGATCTTCTGGATGCGTCTCCTGGAAGTCGGCCGTGGTTTCTCCAGGTAAATTTCACCGGTCCCCACCAGCCCCTGGACATTACCGAAGCGATGAAAACCTGGTATGCGGACACGGATTTCCCGCAGCCAATCGACGCCGAACCCCGAAGTCAACCCTATCCGCCGTGGGGGAGCGCCTACCACGACTACGTCAAGGAGAGTTACAAACACCCGCATCTTCCCGGAAAACCCCACACACCGCAACAGCACAACGAGGTCCGGCAGAACTATTCGGCCATGGTGGAAAACATCGACCGGTGGCTGGGCATTTATATGGATCGGCTGGAACAGCGGGGGGAGATCGACAACACCCTGATTGTTTTTGCCAGTGATCATGGCGACATGCTCGGGGACCATGGGTACTGGGAAAAACACCGGCCCTATCAATCGTCCATCGGTGTCCCCCTCCTGGTCAGCGGGCCGGGTGTGGAAACAGGGCGGGTGATCGGCACGCCCAATACCATCATGGATCTGACGGCCACATTTCTGGAGTACGGCGGCCTCCCGGTTCCAGAAGACATGGACAGCCGTTCCCTAAAACCCCGGCTCGAAGGAAAAACCGACCGGCGTCGGGAGTATGTCACCTCCGCGTGGGGCGATTGGCGGCTGGTCTATGACGGCCGCTACAAGTTTGTCCGTGGGTACGGGGCAGAGCCGATCCTCTTTGACCTTGAAGAAGACCCGTTTGAAATCCAAAATGTTTATCGGTCGATGGACAAACAGGCGGCCAGGCTGGCGGAGCTGTTATGACCAAATTGGTGCTCATGATTCGGTATTTACCGAAACCAGACACCCGATCCGCCTTGGCGGAAAACCCTGAACAGATTTGATCTATGGCAGAGCGGATCATCTCTGACCCACGCAAGACGGGAGTTTTCGATTTTTAATCCAGCGGAGAAATCCTTGCTCTCCGAGCAAGGTCAGAGTTCATAGGCTTTGCCGTATGAACGACTCAATGTTACATCCAAGGTTGAGTTGCCCAACAACTTTAACCA
>JAHEHB010000118.1:0-1185 GCA_024644775.1 Deltaproteobacteria bacterium | reverse complement strand
TGCCGGACACCTACGTCTATCACAAAGTCACGACCGAACCGCGTCAATGGCAGACGGTTGCCAAACAACTGACGGCAACGGCAGTCGACCGCATCAAGTCCGCAAACGGCCTTCTGTACGGTATGTGGCGCAGCCAAATCGGAAGGCCGCGGGATGAATTGAGTGTACTGACCGTATGGCCGGACAACAGAACGGCCGCGGAGGCGGACAACTTGCTTTTACAGGATATTACGCGCATTCAGGATACTGAGGTAGAGCGCTTTTTACCGACCCTGAGGCCTGAAAAGGTTATACCGCCGCGCCGGCAGGGCATCTATACATTTCGTTGGTTCGATACACCCACTCGAAATTTGGAAGAATTTTTCGAACTTTGCGCCGCTGCCTGGCCGGGCTGGGAAGCCGCATACGATTCGGAAGTCATCGGTCTCTGGCGCCGAGACCCGGATGACGGAAAAATGGTACGCAGTCTCCTGCTGGCCTGCCGCCCGAGCCTGGCAACGTGGGAGAGGACCAAAAAACCACGTACAGAAGTTGAAATTGAAGTGCGAAAAAAAATGGGCCGCCGCTACGATCTCTGTGACTGGACCTGCGTCTATACGACGACGCTGCTGACCGCCCAAGATCCCAACGATAACGACCCCTGGCCCTGAATAACGAACCGGCCGATATTGCATTAAAACCCATGGTTGTGGATGCTATTAACAACAATACCAAAGAATTCTACGAACAGTTTGGTTTTACCTGCCTAAACGATGATCACCCAAGGCTATTCCTGCCGTTGAAATCTATTATTCTCTGAATCAATCCCTAGGCGGACGCAAAGTGACTTAAAATTTCAGCGCCGATGGAAAAAAGGTTGACAATAAGTGACTTATTGTTAATTTGGTAAAAAAGGGTTGACAATAAGTGACTTATTGTTTATCTGGTGGAAAAAAGGGTTGATAATAAGTAACTTATTGTTTGTTCGGTAAAAAAAAGGTTGACAATAAGTAACTTATTGTTTATTCGGGAAATTACAGTTGATTGATTGGAGTCTCAATATGTCGGGCTGTTTTATCCCGTCGTAGCTCTTAGAGCGAATCCGGACCAGTCGCGGCGTAGCTTCAGCGAAGACGGAGGCTGAAGCGGATACACAATTTACCATTTTCGATTTGTCCGAAATGAAAAAAGCAGTGTCTTATTATT
>JAHEHB010000465.1 GCA_024644775.1 Deltaproteobacteria bacterium | reverse complement strand
ATTGTATCAACTATGTTGAGTTCTCTGCCCCAGCGACTCATCCGAAGGCAACCCTGAAGAATGCCGTGGTGGTACCTCCGGCAGGCATGGATCGGTCGCCTTGTGGAACGGGGACATCTGCCAAGATGGCGACACTCTATGCCAAAGGGAAGCTCAATCTGAATGAGGAATTTGTTCACGAAAGTATCATAGGCACTTTGTTTTACGGTCAACTTATCGAAGAAACACGGGTTGGAGAATATGCGGCTGTCGTGCCCACCATTCGAGGCAGTGCCTACATCACCGGTCTTCACCAATTTGTAGTTGATCCGAATGACCCCTTTCCCGATGGCTTTCACCTCGGGAAAATAGAAAAGATGTATGGCTTTGGCTTTAGACCATAAAATGAACCTGGAAGAAGGAGGCTACTTTGAAAGCGCTTAAAGGAATCTGTGCCGCCGTGTGTACACCGTTTACGGAAGATGGCGAAAAAGTCGATGAAACCGCTTTAAAAAAACACATCGATTCCATGTTGGAAGCCGGGATTCACATTATTTTAGTGTGTGGCGGGACCGGGGAATTCGCTTATTTGAGGCCGGAAGAAAGAAAACGAATTGCCGAAGTTGCTGCCAAACATATCGATGGTCGAGCCGGTTTTATGGTTCAAACTTCGGCCATCAATACTGCTGATGGAATTGAATACGCCCGGCATGCTGAGGATGTCGGTGCGGATTGTCTCCTGGTTTTGCCGCCCTATTTTGAAGGACCTGATCATGAAGGGGTTTATTATCATTATGAAAAGATCGCGGAGGCCGTCAAGGTGCAAATCATGGCCTACAATATACCGGTGCATTCGGGTATCGATATAACCCCGGAATTATTTAAACGTCTTATGCAGATTGACAATATCCAGTATGTCAAGGACAGCACTGCCGATCTCATCCGCATTCAACAACTGCTTGCCATCGGCGCCAAGGTATTCAATGGCGCTGATCCGATTGCATTTTTTAGCCTGGTGGCCGGATGCCCCGGTTGTGTCTGGGGAGCGCCGAATGCCATGCCCAAGGAAGCTGTCGATCTTTTCAACCTTGTGTCTTCCGGGAAACTGGTTGACGCATCGGATCTATGGAAACGCATGTTTCCTGCCAATATCTTTTTCTGGAACCATGTATACAACGCTGCCGTCAAAGCGGCTACGAATCTGTCCGGCCGAAAGGTCGGCCCCTGCCGTAATCCCGTTCAGCCCTTAACGGACTCTGAAATGAAAGAATTGCGGGCGGCCTTAGAACCTTTAGGCATATAAGCCAATCTTTTCAATTAACCAACCAACTGAGTGTTTCCGCTCAATTGGATTTTCTTGAAACGATCCAGAGGTCATTACGATGAGAGCCAAACACGTATTTTCATCTATCGATACCCACACCGGCGGGCAACCCACTCGGACCATTACCGGTGGCATCCCATACATTCCGGGAGATACCATCGTTGAAAAGATGACGTATTTAAAAGAAAAAATGGACTGGATCCGAACTTCTTTAATGTTTGAGCCCCGGGGGAGTGACATCATGTCCGGTGTTGTGTTGACGGAACCCACCCACCCTGAGGCTGACATCGGGGTAATTTTTATAGAAACGACGGGCTATTTGCCGATGTGCGGGCATGATACCATCGGTGTTTGTACCGCTTTGGTCGAAACCGGCATGGTCAAGGTGGAGGAACCGATAACTAAAATCGTTTTGGATACCCCGGCCGGTCCAACCTATATTCGGGTGGATGTTGAAAACGGCCGAGCGAAAGGAGTTACCTTTAAGAACATACCTTCATTTGTTATGGCTGAAGATGCCGAGATTGATGTCGCGGGACTCGGTAAGCTCAATGTGGATGTGGCCTATGGGGGGAATGTGTATGCTATTTTGCCGGCTGAATCGGTTGATTTAGAAATTCGTCCTGATAAGGCGCGCAAGGTCATTGACTTGGGAAGAAAAATCAAAGCGGCAGTTAATTCGCAGATAAAAATACAGCATCCCGAAAAAGATTTCATCAATGAATGCACGCATGTCGAATTTTACGGACCTGCCAAAAACCCAACAGCAGATCTGCAAAACGCGGTATTTTTTTTCGAAGGCGGAATTGATCGATCGCCTTGCGGCACAGGAACTTCGGCCAAACTTGCCGTTCTGCGCAGCAAGGGCGAGTTAGAGCTCAATCAGGAGTTTGTTCACGAGAGTATCATCGGCAGCATCTTCAAGGCCAGGATTGTCGAGGAAACCCGGGTCGGCTCTTACGCGGCGATTATACCGGAGGTGACGGGCAGTGCACACATTATGGGAATGAACCAATTAGTTCTTGATCCGGATGATCCCCATCGTAACGGTTTTCTTTTGGGCTAATACCTAATCTTTGAGCGAGTCGGAGGCTTTCACATGCAAGATTTAGGTAATATTTCGATGGAAGGGAAGTAAGTGAGATGAAGAAATTGAGAGGCGTTTTTACGGTAATGGTAACACCTTTTACTTCAGATGAGAAGCTGGATGTAAAAGGATTCCGGGAAAATATCGATTGGTATGTTGAGGAAGGGATCCATGG
Organism: Deltaproteobacteria bacterium; assembly: GCA_024644775.1. The sequence continues at coordinate 1,583 of JAHEHB010000465.1, read as the reverse complement.
CGTTATCTGTCTGGGGAGTAGCGGCGAATTTGTCAGTTTGTCAGTTGATGAACGAAAACGTGTCATTGATCTTAGCGTGGATCGAGTAAACGGCAGGATCCCCATAATAGCCGGCACCGCTTCCAACTCCACCCGTGAAACAATTGAACTAACCTCGTATGCAAAAGCTGCCGGAGCCGATGCCGCCATCATAGTGGCGCCTTTCTATGGCTTGCCAACCCAAGAAGATCTATTTGCACATTACAAGACCATTTCAGAAAATGTCTCCATCCCGATTATGGTCTACAACAATCCTCTTTATTCAGGCGTAGACATGCTGCCCCCCCTCATTGAAAAGCTCTCGGGTCTTGAAAACATCGTATACCTGAAAGAAAGCACCGGAGACATAAAAAGGGTGCACGAAATTATGCGGCGCTGCGGTGACAACATCGATATATGGTGTGGATGGGATGATTTGGCTTATGAATTTTTCGTTTTGGGTTGCCGCGGGTGGGTGGCTCCCATCGCAAACGTTATGCCTAAGTCCACGGTCGAGCTCCTCGCGCTGGTCAAGACTAAAGAATATGAAAAAGCCAAAGAACTTTTTTTCAAGATGCTACCGCTGTTGAGTTACCTGGAAGAAGGGCAGCTTTTGGCAAAAGTAAAAGCGGCAATGAACATGATCGGCAAGGCGGGCGGTAAACCTCGCAGACCTTTTCTCCCGATTACTGAAGAGCAAAAAGGTGAATTACACAGAATGTTACATGAGTTTGGGCTGGTGCAAACATAAGCGAGGTTCAAAGACTCAGACAGTCACACATCCGCGAATCGGCTCACTTTCAAAGCCTATTCCAGGAGAAGTCACTGGGTCTTTGCAGATAACTTGTTAAAAGCTTGGAGAGAAGATGGTCTACCGTTCCAAAAAACAGGGGCTATTTTCAGGAAGTGACGCTGCCCACCGCCGTGCCATTTACAAGGGCTGCGGATACGATGACATTGATCTTTCGCGGCCATTGATCGGGGTGGTGAACACCTGCAACGATGCAGCCTTGGGACATGTGCATCTGGATAAATTAGCCCAACACGTCAAGGCGGGAATTTGGCAGGCGGGAGGAACACCTTTCGAGTTCGGAACCATCTCCACCTGCGGCGAAATTTCTATCGGCACCCCGCACTTACGGTATGAGATGGTTATTCGCGATGTCATTGCGTCTTCGATCGAGATCATGGCCAATGTAGAATTATTCGACGGTTTGGTTCTGCTGGCCTCTTGTGACAGTATCATTCCAGGGGTTATCATCGGCGCGATTCGGACCGGCCTGCCCAGCATTTTTCTTTCCGGCGGACCGCAGCTTCCCGGAAGATTTGAAAATCGGTCGGTGGTTATGTCTGAACTCGGACAAGAAGTATTCGGTGCCTTGCACCGGAAAAAGAAAAAACAGGAGAGATTGAAGGATTTTGAGGATCACGTTTGCGCCGGCCCCGGTGCATGTTCGCTGATGGGGACGGCTAACACCATGCAGATAATTGCGGAAACCATCGGACTGGCGCTGCCCGGGTCTTCTACCGTTCCCGCCGTTTATGCAGAAAAACTGAGATTTGCT
>JAHEHB010000117.1:10726-13464 GCA_024644775.1 Deltaproteobacteria bacterium | reverse complement strand
TTTCCTTATCGACGATAAACAGCAAATCGATCAGGTCGAATATGGCGGCATTGGGTTTATCGAACCGAAATGCCACCGTATATTTGTCCACCGCTTCTGCTTTTTTTATGGAAAGGCTTATGGGTCGTACGTTTGCAGCCGTTTTTTTATCCTGGGTTCTCTCCAGGCTGAAGACTACGTCGTCGGCGACTAATTCTCTGCCACTGTGAAATTTGACGCCCTTACGAAGATGAAATGTCAGCGTAAGACCGTCGTCGCTGTATTTCCAGGATTCGGCGAGTTGCGGAATAATATTGAAATCCTTATCGTAGCGGGCAAGGACATCGAAGATCTGATAAAATAGTGCCCATCCTCCTCCACCGAGCTGCGTGGGATCAAACCGCTGTATGTTCATAAATTGACCGAAGGTAAGTGTACCCCCATATTTTGGATTATCGGCGGACATCCCTGGTGTACACATAAAAAAAGCGATAATCATTGAAACCATTGCGATTCTTTTAAAAGATGCCATTTTTGCCTCCTTTTTTTGTAAGAAATAAACGAACGCTACGCCTGGAAAGCGGCTTTGGGCGAAACACCGAACACATGATGAATTCGACTTTTTGAGAATTCATCACGTACTGCTATATAAAGAATTGCGGATTTTGAAAATGCATTAACACAAACGATTAATAGGGTTTGGAAAATTATAATTGACGAGTAATAATAAATCAAAATATCAAATAGAGCCAAATGTCAATATATTTCTTTCCATGCTTGAAATGTAAGTAAAAAGCAACTGGAACCTTACGGGGAGTTGTACGATCTCGAAAACGACCCCAAGGAGTTCACGAATCTATTCGATGGCCTTTCGGAGTTTTGTGTCGGACTGAAATGACGAATATTGGATATCGGCACCCATATTCTTAATATCGGAAATATGCTCCCGGACCGACAGGGTAAGCTTATTGATGATCTCATTCACCGTTTTTTGCCGTTCCCATTTCCCGCCGCAGAATACCTAACCCAAAATCCAAATACCGCTGATACGCCTCATAGTCAATCATGGGTTTTACCATCAGCTAAACTCTGGCAATACCTTGTCAGTTAGAATTCGGCCATATTTAAGGATTCAAGTCGCAGAAAAACAAAAAACCGCCCTGTGCCGGGTGGCGACGGGGCGGTTTAGGGTTCTTATGGAATCTTCCCGGCTTACTTGATGGCCCTGATGGCTTTTACGATGTCCGGTCGATACCAGTCCATTCCTTCAAAAGACTTATAGGCTTCCGAAGCCTTTTTCATCCAGGTGCTTTTATCCGGATCCCAGATGGTCTTTACCCCTTTGGTTTCCAGCCAACGAATGGTCTCTTCGTTTTTGGCCTTGCCCACATCAAATGTTCGTTTGGAGCTTTTCATCGCTTCTTCACGAATAATCTTCTGTTGCTCTTTGGTCAGGGAGTCGAACACTTCTTTATTTATACACATCAGCGGCCCCATCCATGACCATTGCAGTTGAATGTAATAGTCGCAGGTTTCGTTGATCTTGTACGCATAGCTATTGGTGGCGGCCTCCGCAGCACCGTCCACGATCTTGGTCTTCATGGACATATAAAACTCTGCCGGCGGCATCACCACCGGATGGGCTTCGAAATATTCCCAGACTTTGGTCCATACTTTGATGGGGGCAATGACGATCTTGTAGCCCTTGGCGTCATCCGCCGTCTTGAGATTTTTATCGACTGACTGGACGTCTCTAAATCCGGCGTTATAACAGGCAATCGGCTCCATACCGGCTTCCCGCAGTGGTGAGACAATATCGAAGAAGAGATCGCTGCTGACGAATTTCCATACGTGATCGTAGTCACGGAAAAGGAAAGGAAGGCCGATATTGTCGATTTCTTTGACATATCGTCCATAGAGGAGCAGGCCGGCCGTACGGATATGAATGCTGCCTTCCCGCATCTGCTCCATGGTTTCGACATCGTCACCCAATTCTCCGCAGCAAAAGTCCTTAAACGTGATCTCACCGTTGGTGCGTTTCGTCACGCCCTCCATAAAATACTTGAGACCTTCAGCATACTGGAGCGCTTTTCTGTCCAGAAACCAGTAGTTGGTCAATACCACCTTTTTGGCGTATATCACCCCGGGTGCGGTGATAAAAATCGTTAAAAGAACAGCAGCCAGGACAAACGTAAATCTTCTCATAACCCAAACCTCCTTTTGTAATTATGTGTTGTTAAAATCCTATTTCGCCGGATTTCCGAACAGAAACAGGGGTTACATGGATACCTACCTTAATTCCCCATCAACCAGCGTGGTATCGCCATAGAGATGGGTTCAACATAGGTTACCAGAAACAAAACGGCAATCAACGGTATCAGAAAGGGAATGATCGCCGTAAAGAGTCGCTCAACCTTTATGTGGGCCACACCCGAGATGACAAACAGCGCCATTCCGATGGGTGGGGTAATGCCGCCGATGAGGACATTGATGGCCATGAAAATACCGAAATGGATGGGATCAATACCGATCTGCTCCATCAGCGGCATGAAAATAGGTACGATCAGAAGAATCAGCGCCGCCCCTTCGATGAGTGCCCCGAGGAAGAGAACCAGAACATTGAACATCAACAGGATCAACCAGGGTTGTGTGGTCACGGTGAATATAAAATGCCCGACCGTTTCGGTGAATTTCTGATGGATCAGGATATAGGAGATCCCGGCAACGGTGGCCACGATAAACATGATCTGAGCGGTGGT
>JAHEHB010000117.1:0-10716 GCA_024644775.1 Deltaproteobacteria bacterium | reverse complement strand
CAGTACTTTTGGCAAATCTCGCAGTTTGAGTTCCTTGTAGACCACAAACCCGAGGATAACCGCATAGAGGCATGCCACCGCCGCTGCCTCTGTTACGGCAAAGACACCTCCGGCAATGCCCCCCACGATGATCACGGGGGTTAAAATCGGCAGTGTCGCCCGTCGAAGGGCAGTGAGGATTTCCCGAAATGTCGGTTTAGGGGTACGTGGTAGGTCTTGTCTGCTGGCCAAAATAAATATGAGAATCATTAAAGAGAAACCCATCAGAAAACCGGGAATGATTCCGCCCAGAAACAGTTTCCCCGGGGAAAGCTGGGTGATACCGGAGATCAGCAACATGGTCACACTGGGAGGAATCACCGGCCCAATAGTGGAGGATGCCGCCGTTACGGCACATGAAAATGCCGCCGGATACCCACGGTCTCGCATGGCTTTTATTTCCACCTGCCCCAGCCCGCCGGCATCTCCCACCATGGAACCGCTCATACCGGCAAAAATGATGCTGGCCACAACATTGGCGTGAGCAAGACCGCCCGGTACAAAACCCACCATGACCTGCGCCAGATTGAAGATACGGTCGGTTATCCCGGAAGTGTTCATCAAGGTGCCGCAAAGGATAAAGAGGGGAATGGCCAAAAGCGTGTAGTTGTCTACGCCGAACTGCATCTTCTGAATAATGGTCATCAATGGATTGATGAATTCCTCATTAAACAGCAACAAAGCAATGCCGCTTGCGATACCGCCCGTGATAGCCAGCGGCACACTAATCACCGTCATAACGACAAACACAATGGCAATGGTGACAATCATTCAGTCCAACTTCTTTTGCCGAAATAAGTAAGCCCTTTACGCGTTTTTTCCTTGAACCCTATGAGATCGTCAATGATCAAGGGGGCGATGTGAATCGTAAGCATCAGACCGGAAATCGGGACCCCGACAACCTTCCATCCGCGATGGATCGGTATGGTCGTCAATGCGCGGCGGGCGGAGGAAATGGTGTATTCCGTGCCCTTTAGAATCATTAAGATGAAAAATGCCAGGGAAAGCAGATGACCGATAAAGACACACCAGCGTTTTACCGGATCACTCAGCCGGTCGAAAAGCGCTTCCAGCAGGATGTGCTCCTTGGCCTTGTACGCCACCGCAAATCCTAAAAACAGCGCCCATGCGTAGCACATGCGGATCAAATCCAAATACCACATGAGAGAATAGTCAAACACGAACCGGCAGACAATCTGGGCGATAAAAGTGGTTACGACAACGAAAAAGGCCGGTACCAAGACGATCTTGGCGATCGTATCGGTGATTTCACTGACTCTGAGTGTAATTTTATGCAGCGTATGCAGCATCGATGCCTTCTTCAAATACAGAGGACAATTATCAGTGCGTGTTTGCGTGACTCAACCTTTAGTTAGTGCCCATCCACAAACGGTTATTTTGCCCGATATCTTCGTTATGCTCAAAATTTTATCCTCGGAATATCAACTATATGCCTGCAGTTAATCCGCCTACGGCGGATCGCAAGCCTTGATCTCGACCAAAATCCCTCGTTTCTGGACGGACACTAGTTAAATATTCGGTTCTGTTTGTCGAGATATAAGGTCAATCACGCAGCAAATGAAACGCCTCAAATCGAGACGCTTCTAAATTAGCAGAAAACAAATAATTAGCCACTATTTGCTGGGGTAGGTATGGCAAGAAGTCGGTGGTGTGTCAATGATTAAATCGGTGGTTTAAATCAATTTTCTGTTTTAAGATTACCACTCAAATGGATCTATCAAATTCCCTATCGTTATTTGTAACTTGAAAATCCATCATTGTACCAAGGAAAACAATCAGGCTTGAACTGCATGCTGCCGCATGTTAATGGATGAATCGATAGTATAGTGGCACATCTACAAAATATCCAATCTGTCGAAAGGATCTAAAAATGAATTTTGAACTCGGGAATATGGATTTTTTTCTACCGACACAGATTATGTTTGGATGGGGAAGGGCAAACGAAATCCCCTCAATCTGTCGATCCTATGGAAAACGGGGTTTGCTGGTGACTATGAAGGACATCCCTCATGGTGAACGGATTTTCACCTCACTCAAAGATGCTGGAATGCACATGGTCCTTTTTGACGGATGCGAACCGGAACCGAGCATCGAGGGAATCGATGCAGCATGGACGTCTCTGTCCGACGAAGATTATGATTTTATCGTATCCGTCGGCGGCGGAAGCGTCATCGATACGACCAAAGCATTTCGTATACTGAAAGCAAGCGGCGGAAGTGCCTGGGATTACACGGTTGAAAAAGGTGACGAAAAACGCCCGGTTCCTTCGAAGTTGATACCGCAGATCGCCATTCCCACCACATCGGGTACGGGTGCGGAAGTCACCATGGTGGCTGTGGTGACAAATAAATCGTTAAAAAAGAAGGCACCGATTGTTGATCTGGAAATCTATCCCACCGTTGCTTTGGTGGACCCGGAATTGACCGTCAGTATGCCTCAAAAGGTTACCGCCATGACCGGATTCGACGCGTTTACCCATGCCCATGAACACTATTTCGGTAACAAAAAACTATCTCCTCTGGGGCATCAGCTCTGTCTCTCCGGGATGAAAACGGTGGTGAGCACCCTTGAAAAGACGATTGAAAATCCCGATGATCGAGATTTGCGGACCATTTTGTCCTGGGCGGCTACACAAAACGGCCTGTTGCTCGGCGCCATCGCACTGGGCGCCGGGTCTGCCGTTCACGTCTTTAGCCTTCCATTCGGCGCCCTGCTGGGATTGGCTCACGGGGACGCGCTTGCCATTTCTGTGGGCCCCGTGACACGATACCATATTCAGCGGAAACCATCCCGCGGCAGAGAGCTGGGAGAAATATTCGGTGTGAATACAAAAAATCTTGAAGGCTCAGAACTGGCGGAAACGGTGGGGGCAGGGTTGAACGCCTGGCTTAACCGCATCGGGTTGAAAACGAAACTAAGCGACCATGATGTGGAGCCGGGCATGATCGATGCGTTCCTTAAATCCGTGAGTGTAACGCGAATAAGAAATAGTCTCGATCCGAACTTTTCCATGGAGGATATTCAAAAAATCTACGAGGAATGTATGTAATGAGGCGGTTATAAATATCGATCGGATCAATAACCCCCAAAATGTCCACCTTTTTGTTTTGATAGGTATTTTTTTTCCTGGGAGATTACAAATGAGCACTATCCGGAACATCATCGTTCGCGAATACCGTTATGAGCTAAAAGATTTCGGCCGCAACATTATGACCTATGAAAAGGGGAGTCTCCTTTCCTGTAACCGATACGTGGTAACGGTGGAGACCGATGATGGTCTTCGGGGAGATTACGCGCCGCATTATGGCGCAACACCTCAGGCCATGGCCCAGACGCTGCGTATGGCCCCCATACTGTTGGGCCGAAACGCTGAGCATCGAATAGGAATCTTTGAGGATCTAAAAATCGCTTTTCGACATTTCGATCGGGTGGGCATCGCCGCCCTCGACGCCGCGCTCTGGGATTTGGCCGGCAAGAAATGCGATCTATCCGTTGCTGCCATGCTGGGTGGGTTTCGGCAACGCCTTCCCGTTTATGCAAGCACCTATCCCGGCCAGAAGGGGCCGGGCGGACTCGACAGCGCTGAAGCCTACGCCGACTTTGCTGAAGAATGCAAAGAACACGGATTCCCCGCGTTCAAAATACATGGATTCCGTGACGGCGAAACCACCCGTGAAGTTTCTATTATGACCGCCGTGCGAAAAAAAGTGGGAGACAGCATGAAACTCATGACCGACCCTGCTTGCTCATTACCGACCTTTGTGGACGCTGTAACAGTTGGACGCGCTTGCGATGATTTAAATTACTTTTGGTATGAGGACCCATACAGGGATTCGGCTACCAGTGCCTTCGCACACAAACGCCTGCGGGAAATGGTACGTACCCCCCTGCTTATCGGTGAACACGTCCGCGGCGTTGAGCAGAAAGCGGACTTTGTGCTCAACGGCGGTACTGACATATTGCATATCGATCCTGAACTGGACGGTGGTATCACGGGAACGATGAAAATAGCCCGCTTCGCCGAGGCAATCGGAATAGATGTACAACTCCATACAGCGGGCCCCATGCATCGACATTGCATGGCTGCCATTCCGAATACCTATTTTTATGAACTGGCCCTGGTGGGCGCCGGGCGCTGGAACGGATTCCAGCCACCTATTTACTCAGACGGATATGGTGACCAGTTGGATAATGTAGACACAGACGGTTGCGTTCCGGTACCCCAGAGCCCTGGCCTGGGCGTCACCTATGACTGGGACAAACTCTCCCGATGGGAGACCACGCGACACGTTGTCGATTAGAGAGTCTTTGACAATTTTAAAGATTTATACTATTTTACTTTACAATCATCCTTAACATCACATGGCCTCAATTTATGATAGGGCTAAACATTAACCCTTTATTTTTGTTCGATATAGCGCACCATCAGGGGGCAGCCGTGGATATGTTGGTACACGCAAAAACACTCGACACAATGTTTAAGGACGACAAGAAAGGAGAACAAATCAATTGTGATGGAAAATGTTTCGGTTGCGGAGGCGATATTAAAATCACTGTTTCAAAAACCTCGGGAGGCTATGGGTTTCAAAATGGTGTATTGTGTGAAACAGAAACCGGTCAACTCCTGGTGGAGTGTGGACATTGTTTTAAAAATGGTAAGAAACTAAATCCCCAAGAAAATTATAAGCTTAGTTCCGTAGAATGTAGTTGATTCCCGCTGGATTACGCATTTTAAAACCAGAATTCTATAGAGTCAGTTTCAAAACGCCTCATTTTACCCAATCTCAGCCTCAGACTCTCCCGCCGTGGCGGGATTAACCATCCCGAGGCGGTTTAATCCTCGAAATATTCGATGTTTTCTTGTCTAGGAAAAAATTTTCATAAAAAGTGGAACTTATTTCATACATTCCACATAATATTTTGTATATTTTTTTAGCCCAAGCTTCTGTAGATTAAGATAGTTAATTGAAATCGTTAGACAATTATCTACAAGTAAATTCTTGCATGATTTTTGCTTAAGAAGCGATAGAAGGTGACGGTTTATTGAGATTGTTAGCGGAATCAATAATGTAAAACCAACAACGTGTTTGTGTATTTAAATTCGTTATAGTCTCAAACCTTTGGAGGTTATGGGTGTCGTAACGGCAGAGCGACTGGAATGAAAAAAAAGTAATTCATACCCGAATTACCATTGATGCTGTGGAAGAAACCCGAAATTAAATCCTCCCGAAAGTTCACCACTTTAAAGGTTACTTTGATGGTGACATTAAATAATATACGATATGGACACACAGCGATGGCTCTGACAGTCAATGATAATGGTGGAAGACGACTGGGTATTGAAAGGAGACAATTTTCCTATTTACTTCACATCCCAGAGCAAAGATCCGGCAAGGACCGAAGAAAAGCAATTGACCGCCGGAGCGGGAGAGGGGTGAAACTGGAAGATCGCAAAGAACAAAGGAAAATATTTAGAGATTAAATTCTTCATAAATCTTGTACTCTTTGCTGTTCCAGAAAATTTTTCCATGAGGGCCATTGGGTGGAAGGGATACTACAAAACGCGTATGAGGATAGACAACACCGGGCTCCTGACCGACGGAAGGATCTAATCCGCTTTGTATCAACATCTCGGTTTTGGTAGGTCCCGGTATAATTGAGTTGATCAAAATATCAGGATGTGACGGTGGGCCTACTTCTGCCGCGATGGATCGGGTGAAGCTTATAACCGCGGCCTTTGATGCCGAATAAGCGGACCAGGTGGAAAAACACTGCTCGGCAGCGCGAGAAGCGAGATTGATAATGCGGCCATAGCCTCGATCGATCATGCGCGGTAATATTTTGGAAGTGCACAGGGCCAATCCGATCACGTTTACATCGATAACGGCTTTCCAATCCTCAAAAGGACGTTCCAGGAGACTGCCCTTATTAATGATGCCGGCATTGTTGATCAGGATATCGATGGGACCGAAACGGTCGCAAGCGGTTTTCACCAACCGGTCGACATCCTGTTCTATAGTGATGTCTCCGGCGATACTTTGGATCTGATCCGGATTGGCCGAGGCGGTTTCTTCGAGATCCTGTTCGTTTCTTCCAAAGATCGCTACCTCGGCACCCTCAGAGGCAAAGCCCCTAGCCAGCGCCCTGCCGATTCCCCGGCTTCCGCCGGTTATCACCACAACTTTGTCACTGAGATCTACTGTCATTTTAAATTATCTTTCCAAATCTAATCATTGAAATTTTCGTAAATACGGTATTCTTCACTATTCCAGAACATCTTCCCGTGGGGACCGTTTGCCGGCAGCGTCACTAAAAAACGTGCGTGTGGATATACGACCTCCGGGGCTTGGCCCGGGTTTCCCCTGGCGTTACTCAGTCCGGTCTGCTCATACAATTCCGTTTGAGTGGGGCCGGGTATGAGTGAATTGATCAAAATATCGGGATATTCGGGCGGTCCGATTTCCACCGCGATGGACTTGGTAAAACTGGCCACCCCGGCCTTGGACGCCGCATACGAAGACATGCCCACATGAGCAAACTCCGCAGCCCGGGATGCCACATTGATAAGCCGACCGGACCCCTGCTTGATCATAACCGGAAGCACCTTGTAGGTACACAACGCAAGACCGATGAGGTTGATCCGGATGACATCCGCCCAATCTATGAGGGGGCGTTCCAGAAGTTTTCCGGTATTGATGATTCCGGCATTGTTGATGAGTACATCGATACGCCCGAACCGGTCGACTACCGCTGCGATCATGCTTTCCACATCGGTTTCAGATGTGACATTCCCTGCGATTGGGATAATCCGGTCCGGGTTTTCTGCGGCGGTTTCCTCAAGATCTGTTCGATTGCGACCCGTGATGACCACGTTCGCACCATCTCCCGAAAACCCACGGGTCAGCGCTTTGCCGATACCCCGGCTTCCGCCGGTGATAATAAAAATTTTCCCTTCGATTTCCATGCCACACACCTCATGTCTTTGGGGCGGTTCAAGAAATACAAGACCCGCAGGCGTATGTGCGGACATTTATTGCCTGCGGGACTGTTTATCAGTGGTACGCTACGTATTATTAGTAAGTAATATAGGGTTTGTATTCGGTGTTCATCTTATCATGGGCCCAGGCAAGCCCTTCGTCAAACTTCTTCAGCCAGTACTCGCCATCCGGGTATTGTTTGACAAACCATTTCCGCATGTGTTCCTTGGCTGGAAGAAAAGTATCCATCTGGGCCTGGGTGGGAACCGTGATTTTGCCCTTCATCTTTTTTACAAACTGGCTTCTGAAATTCCGGGCCGCCCATTTCCAGTAGTTGTCCTCATACCGGACACCGGACCGAATGCCTTCGGCCACCACCCGCTGAAGATCCGCAGGAAGACTTTTCAGCCACTTGTCGCTGATCCAGATAAAGTCGTAGATGGGTACATGGGAATCCAGAATGATGTATTTAACCGGCATTTTGAAGGTTACGATGTCTGAACAGTCGTTTTTGATACCTTCCACCACGCCAGTGGACAGGGAGGTGTAAACTTCACCCCAGGGAACCGGTGTCGGGTTTGCGCCCAGGGATCGGACAAACTCCTGCTGCATATCGGAATTGATGGTCCGCATTTTGACACCCTTGAGATCGGAGGCCACCTTAACCTCTTTTTTGGCGGTGATAAAATGACGGTATCCGCCCCGGCCGCCCCCCATCCACCGAATGTTTCCCGTCTTTTTGAGAACGGCCGCTCCGATTTCGGCCCAGAAGGGGCTCTGGCTGAACCACTCGGCCACGTATTCGTTGGACAGATGATAGGGGAGGTCGGTCACCTGGAATTCAGGGAAAAAAGCGGCGATACCGCCGACGGTGGTCATGGCGACTTCCAGGGTGTTGTTCTGGACCATCTCCAGGCTTTCACGGAAGTTACCCATCTGTCCCGAGGGGTAGATCTGGACCTCGATTCGTCCCCCGGAGAGGCGTTCGATGGGGTCCTTGATGGCCAGCATCGCCTCGTTGGGTTTGCTGAAGGGGGCCCCCGAACCCACATGCCCCATTTTCATCGTATACTCGGCGGCAACTGCCGGTTGCGGCCCGGTGATGATTGTCACGATTCCCAGAATCGCGACGAAAAGCCCAAAAATCCTCAAAAACTTCATTTTGCTCTCCTTTCGATTTAAGGTTAATAAAACATTCCGATGTTGTATAGACAATTAACAGTTAATAAACCTATGGCAACGCGGTTTATATTCTACCGGCATGCCCGGCAAAAGACCTCAGAACATTCCCACATCTGTCAGTAAACCGAGTAACCGCGGGACAAACAGGGTCAATTCCGGTACATAGGCCAGCAAAAAAATCACGATGATATGGGTTGCTAAAAACGGCATCAGTTCTTTGCCCAGTTCCTCCACGCTGGTCTGGGTCATTGTGGCTGCCAGAAAGAGTACGACCCCCATGGGGGGTGTCGCGAGACCGACGGTAAGAATGACACACATCAAAACGGCAAAATGGATCTGATGCATACCGAGACCTTCCATGATGGGGGCAAAGACCGGACCCAAAATAAGAATGGCCGGTGCGGCATCGAGAAACATCCCCACCAGAATCAGCGCAAGAATCACCAGGAGGAGAATAACCCAGGTGGGGCTGTTCAATGTCAGGAGCCAATCCCCAAGCCGGTTGGGCAGACGTGACATGGCGGTGATCCATCCGAAGGCCACCGAGGCGCCCACGATAAGAAGGATGGAGGCCGCATTGAGCGCCGCCTGGTAGAAAACAGCCGGAAGATCTTTTAACGTAAGGGATCGGGTCACAAACAGCGTGAGCATCAACGCATAGAAGGCTGCGACACCGGCGGCTTCTGTGGGGGTAAATATCCCCAGCAAGATCCCGCCAATAATGATCACCGGGGTCAATAACGGCAGCACCGCCCCCCTGGCGGCAGTGACCACTTCGGATACCGGAGCGCGGTGTTCCCGTTTGGGGAAATTGTTCTTCTTGGCCAGGATAGAGCTGGTGACCATGAGGGAACCGCCCATAATAAAACCGGGTATAAAACCGCCTGCAAACATGGCAGCCACCGATGTCTCCATGACAAAAGAATAGAGGATCATGATGAGGCTGGGCGGTATGATGGGGCCGATCACCGAAGATGCTGCCGTTACCGCGGCGGCAAAACGGAGCGTATACCCGTCTTGTTTCATGGCGGGAAAAAAAATGGAGCCCAGGGCCGATGTATCGGCAACGGCGGATCCACTCAGCCCGGCAAAGAGAATACTGGATAAAATGTTCACATGGGCCAGCCCCCCGCGGATGTGACCCAGAAGGCTGTTGGCGAATCGGACCAGGCTGTTCGTGATTTCACCCACGGTCATGATTTGACCGGCCAGCATAAACAGGGGGACCGCAAGAATTGGAAACTGGTTGATGCCGGAGAAGACGCGCTGGGGCAGAATCAGCAGGAATGCGTATTGTTCGTTGATCAGAAAACCGACCACCGGTGCGAATATCAACGCAAACACAACGGGAACACCGAGAAACATCAGAACAAAAAATACGTAAATAAATGTAACGGTCATACCCCTCTCCTGAGATAGCGCTGAAAGCCGGAGACAGCGATGGTTTGGTTTATGGTGAATTGCGGACCCATACTATCAACCTTCCGCTTCTGCCGGATGGTCTCCCGGTTTGTGTGCCTTTACAATATCGGTCAATCCACGCTGGAGGGTGATGGGCAACATCAGAAAAGAACCCGCCGGAACGGCCAGATACACCCAGACCATGGAAAGCCAGGTGACGGCTGTTGAGTGTTGAGGAATCGCCTTGACCGCCAGATCGATCCCCTTCCAAAAAAGCAGCACCAGACACGAAATGATGACGATTTGAACACCGATGACGAATATAACCCGGACCGCACCCCTGGTTCTACCGGAGATCATCTCGATGGCCACATGGCCGCCCCGGTCCATGGCAGCGGGTGATCCGATAAAGGCGAGCCAGACCATGGTGAACTTGGCGATTTCCTCTATCCAAACCAGTGAATTGTTCAACACGTATCGGAAGAACACCCCGACAACGACAGTAACGAATATTGCGATCAACGTGACGATCATTGCATACCGGCAACCGTTGAGCAGATAATTGTTTATTCTTGATAGGGTTTCTGCCATCTTTTCGATGGAGTTGAGCATGACGATCTTGTCCTTTTGCATTACGGTTATACTTCCGGCTTTTTATACCAGGACTATCATTTTCACCGGGTGGGACAAGGCTATGTAAATACTATTTTAATGTCGTTGATCTTACATATTGAACAACGAAATATTCGTCAAGTCAAAAATATCTGCGGTCACGGTAATGTCAAAGTGGATCGTAACCCGGACAAATGAAAGAATACCTTGACAGTACGCCAGATGCTCTTGTAGCAATAGCATACCTTGTATAGATGAGGAAGCGCTGACACGCTATCATTCGAATAATAAAATGGATTTTAGTACATTAAATATAGTTCACTTTTGTCACTCATAACTTTTTTAAGGAGCCCATATATGAACGTCATCGTTATTATGCTGGATAGTCTCAGGGCCGATCATTTGGGATGCTATGGAAACGATTGGATAAAGACCCCGGCCATCGACCAGTTTGCCGATGAAAGCGCTGTTTTCGAACATGCAT
>JAHEHB010000116.1 GCA_024644775.1 Deltaproteobacteria bacterium | reverse complement strand
CGGCGAAACAGGAGTTTGTGAAACGACGGATCAAGCCTATGTCTCAAGTTACACCCCTCATTTCGGCGAAGAAGCCCCCCTGGTAGGCGGAAAAGGCTCCGGGACGATCTTTTTTACCCACTGTAATCTGATGTGTAATTTTTGCCAGAATTATGACATCAGCCACGAAGGTCAGGGCCACGAAGTATCCGATGGGATGCTGGCACAAATGATGATCGCGTTGCAAAATACCGGATGCCACAATATCAACTTCGTCACACCGTCCCATGTTGTACCCCAGATACTCGCTGCCGTGGAGATTGCGATTCAAGACGGCCTTTCGGTCCCCCTGGTATACAATACCGGTGCTTATGATCGTGTCTCAACGCTCAAACTTCTTGAAGGTGTTTTTGATATATACATGCCGGATTTCAAATTTTGGGATCCGGTGGTTTCCGATAAAACGTGTGACGCGAAGGATTACCCAGGCGTCGCTCAAAAGGCGCTTATGGAAATGCACCGTCAAGTGGGCGATTTGGTAGTGGATTCGTCCGACGTTGCGCAGAGAGGCCTTTTGATACGCCATCTCGTTTTGCCAAAAGGTCTTGCCGGAACCAGGGATGTCATGAAATTTATCGCACGAAAAATATCGTCCGATAGTTATGTAAATGTCATGTCCCAATACAGGCCGTGTGGTCGAGCGGCCGAAATAAAAGAAATGGCATCCCCTCTTTCATCAAAAGAATATGAACTTGCCGTACATGAGGCCAAAGAAGAGGGCATCACCCGACTTGATCAGCCGCGGCGGGTATTTGCGTTTTGGTAGAAACGAGAGCACATCTTTGAGGGAGCGGGTTTTACTCCAGTGAAACGATATCTGGTTTTTATTGCTATTTTGATTTGCACGTGGGGCGCTATTGCCCAAGCTGAGCGCTATTCAGTATCCGCCCCAAAGGTAAATATTCGTTCAGGCCCAGGCACCAAGTACGATTGGGTCTGGCAGGTGGGAAAGTACTATCCGATTGACGTGTTGAAAAAATCTGATCCGTGGTATTTTTTTCGGGATTTTGAGGGTGATGAAGGCTGGATCCACAAATCACTGATCGGTAAGATACCAACCGTCATTACCAAAAAAAAGACATGTAACATTCGATCCGGACCCGGTACCAAGAACAGTATCGCGTTTGAGGTCGAAGAAGGAATCTCTTTTAAAGTTATTGAGCGGAAGGGAAATTGGATTCACGTCGAGCATGCGGACGGAGACAAAGGATGGATTCATAAGTCTCTTGTGTGGTGAAAAAATTGGCTCAATAGACGATTATTTATTCTGATTGCAATATTGGCATATTTAGGGAGAAAAAGATGGCAAAGAAGAGAAGAGTTACGCGGAAAGAGCTATTGAAAGAGCCGGATGAGTTCATTACCTTTACCGGTAAAATGATACAATTCGTCAGAACTTACCAAAATCAGCTTCTTTATGGCATTGGGGCTCTGGTACTCATCGTTCTAATCGTATCAGGCGTTCGCCTTTATACGAGTTGGAAAGAAAACAAGGCGTTTACCTCGCTGGGAAAAGCCATGTCCCAATATGATGAAAATCGTTCGAGCAAGTCGGAGGCAACAGATCTGAACGACGTCAAACAGTCATTTCAAAACGTTGCGGAAAAGTATTCAGGATATGATGGTGGAAAGCTCGCCCGGATGATGTATGCGAATATTTGCTACGAATCGGGTGATTATGATGCAGCGATTGCAAACTACACAAAAGCACTGCAGGAATTTAGCGACGATCCGTCCATCACTTTGTTTATTCAAAGCAGCCTCGGTTACGCTTACGAAGCGAAGCAAGATTATCAGACAGCGATTGAGTATTTTGAACAAGTCGCATCATCACCGAGTACATTTTTAAAAGATGAAGCACTCTATAACTTGGGGCGGCTTTATGCCAAGGCCGGTGATACCGAAAAGAGTAAGAAAGCGTTTGATAGAATTCTATCGGATCATCCCGACTCCATATATGTTGAGATGGTAAAGGAAACGAACACCGGTTAGGAAGGGAAAAGGATTGGGGAAACCCTTCAATTCTTTGGCATAACATCCATTTTGTATTTTTTTATCTTCTGATTCAAACCACTTTTACCGATTCCGAGCAAATCGGCAGCATGGGACTGCACGTTGTTTGCGCGTTTGAGCGCCATTTCGATCATCCGCATTTCTACCATGGCAAGGGTATCATAAAGGTTTCCATCTGCCCGAATGCCATCAAGTGACAACGCGTTGTTTACCGTTTCTTTAAAGTATTTCGGAAGATCCGTTTCTCGGATGACACTATCCGGGCAAAGGATCATGGCACGTTCAATCACGTTTTCCAGCTCACGAACGTTTCCGGGCCAGCTATATTCGTAAAACAGGCGCTCGGCTTTAGGATCGATGCCTGTAACGGGAGTATCTGATGTTCGCTCGTCTACATATTTTTTCATAAAGTGATGTATGAGCATTCGGATATCTTCCGACCGTTGTCTCAGAGGCGGGATTGCAATTCGAATTACATCCAAGCGAAAATAGAGATCTTCCCGAAAACGTCCAGCTTCAACCTCGGCCTTGAGGTCTTTATTGGTCGCTGCAATGAATCGAATGTCTACAGAAATGGGTCTTACACCGCCAACTCTTTCAAAGACTTTTTCTTGGAGAACCCGCAGTAGTTTTACCTGCAGACTCAGGGAGAGCTCACCGATTTCATCCAGAAAAAGGGTACCATTGTCCGCTAATTCAAACCGCCCTTTTTTCATGGCGATGGCACCGGTAAATGCACCTTTCTCATGACCAAACAGCTCACTTTCAAGAAGGTTCTCAGCCAACGCGGAGCAGTTCACCGCTACAAACGCTTTTTCCCGGCGGGGGCTGTTAAAATGAATGGACTTGGCGACCAGCTCTTTTCCGGTACCGCTTTCTCCTTCGATCAATACGGTCGCACTGGTCGGCGCCACTTTCCGAATCCTTTCAAAGACCTCACGCATGGCTTTACTTTTTCCAATAATATTTCCAAATTGATACTTTGACTCAACCGCATCTCTTAGCTGTCGGTTTTCCTTAACAACCCGGTACATGGTATTTGCTTTGTTCACAAAAAGCACCAGCCGTTCGTTATCAAAGGGCTTTAACACATAGCTGTACGCCCCCTTTTGCATCGCCTCTACAGCCTTTTCAACCGTGCCGTGGGCCGTCATCATGATCACCGGAAGATCCGGATCTTTATCTTTGATACGTTCAAGAAGCTCGATTCCATTCATCCCTGGCATTTTCATATCCGTCAGCACCAAGTCCACATCAGAATGTTCCAGAATCTCAAGCGCCTCATGGCCGCTGTTTGCGGAGAGGGTTTCATATCCTTCTTCTTGAAGGACAGCACCAATAATCGGTGGATAATTCTTCTCATCATCGACAATCAGTACCGTATCCATATCTATTATACTCCTTGTTCAACCGGTAGTGCGATGTTCACGCGAGCGCCGCCGGTTGATCGATTTTGGACTTGAATATGACCGCCATGGGATTCGATAATATTTCTAACGATTCCAAGTCCAAGTCCGGTTCCTTTTTCTTTGGTTGTAAAAAACGGCTCCCATATCTTTTCAAGAATGTCTTCCGGGATCCCCATACCGTTGTCTTCGAAGGTGATTTGAATGGTTCGATTTACAGGGAGCGCTTCAATAAATATGTCGCCACCGTTTGGCATTGCCTGCATGGCATTAATCAATATGTTTAAAAATGCCTGGTAGAGCATATCGATATCTGCCATAATCTCCGGAATGTCGTCTGCATACCGGGCCTTAATCCGGTAGCCTTGCTCCTCAATCTGCGCAGCAAGAAACGTTAAATTCTTTTCAAGTATTTCCTCCACCTGACACAGTGTCAAATTAAGGTTTCTTGGCTTTGCGTAATTGAAAAAATCCGTTATAATAGCATTGAGTCGATCTGCCTCTTCCACGATGACATCGGGAACCGTATTCGTTGGATCCAAACGTACCATCTTTTTTTTCAATAATGCGGCAGAGCTTTTGATGATACCCAGTGGATTCCGAATCTCATGGGATATCCCTGCCGCCATCTCACCGAGGGAGGATAGTCGCTCCGCACGATTTAGCTGCTCTTTGAGGCGCATTCGTTCTTCGGCTCTCTTTTCAAAATAGGTTTCACCGCTTTTGACCACCAATAGAAGCACCAGAAATAGGATACTCATGACAAGGGTGCTGGTGATGATCACCCGTATTTGAAATCTAAAATTGGTCTTATAATCTTTGGATAGATCTTGCACGATTTCGAGTACTCCCAATACATCCCCGCTAATACTGGAAACTTTACCCCAGGCTCGCACCGGCGCAAAGGTAATCAGCCGGATTCCTTTTGGTATTCCAAAAAATATCTCTAAAAAATTTCCCTTCTGATCCAGTATTGATGAGTATTTTCCGGCAAGGGCCGCTTCATATTCTTTACCTCCCAAGCCTTTCATGCCAATCACTTCCTTATTCAAACTATAAGAGACGACATTGTACAAATCATAGATGTTTAACGTATCGACCTTGAAACTGTGGAGTGTGTTACGCACGACTTGATCCATTCGCTGGAATTGCTCTTCTTCTCTAAGTTGAATGCGACCGTAGTACAGGGCAGCTGGAATGGCAAATTGCTGGTATATCTGATGGTTGAGATTCTCGATGAGTACTTTCGCATACTCTTCGCTTTTTTCACGCTGCATGGTTCTTGCGTAATTCGTATTCAACAAGGAGAGTGCAACCGTTCCCAGAAAAATCACGACCAGGCTGGATAACGAAAAATATTTTACCAGCCGAAACGGTTTGACTTTTTCTTCTATATCTTTACGATTTTCCGTCGAGTCCGACAGTGTCCATCGAATTGGGGTTTTCGCGCTCATAGACCGTTTTTAAATTGTTGGAAGCCGAGAATATACATATGAAATTCAGTATGATAATGATATGGAACCTCAGGTGAGAAGTCAAGGTGATGGTGGTAAATATTCTAAGTTTTGGAGTCCTCGTAAATGACATCGGGTGGATGTAGGAAAAGCAAGCTCAAAAAGGGACGGTTGACTGCGCTGGTTGCAAATGGACTAGGGGACATCTTTGAGTTGAATGGATATGTCGCAGTGGGAAAAGCCGGTTCGTCGTTGGTTGCGTTACGTACGGATCAAACCATTCCCATGCCGCACGGCAGCGAGTTGATGTATCTCCCGGATCGTATGCCCATTCTTTATAATTTAGAAGCCGGGAAATTGGAGACTTTGAAAGAAAATCCCCATCGACCGGGGGAATCCATATTTCCGGTGGCGGTGTTTAATTCGCCCGGATATGTTGTGTCCTCTATCTCCGCCTTTAAGGAAAAAGAAGGGGCGCGATATCTTCCGTTGTTTTCGTATGGGGCAGTCGGGTGGGAGTCGAATCGCTTCCGAGCTGCTGCGGTCATTATCGACAGGGAAAAGCGCCAAGATCTGAGACGTATGAAGGTGGAAAAGGTTGTTGCAGGGATTCGTGAAATGCGAAAACGTATGCCCAATAATCGATTAAGAAAACATCTGGAATCCTGTGCCCTTACCTATGGGTGCCCGGCAGGAAAAAACTTCTTTCTGGGCCGATATGAAGCACCTCTGCCGACATCCAGTCAATGTAACGCCAGATGCTTGGGGTGTTTATCATACCAGGAAAAGACAAAGATTCCTGTCAGTCAAAAGCGTATTTCTTTTACGCCATCGCCGGAAGACATTGCGGAGGTCGCACTTGCCCACATTTACCGAGTAAAACAGGCCATTGTAAGTTTTGGGCAAGGGTGTGAAGGCGATCCGCTACTCGCGACTCAGGTGATTGAGCCTGCGATTCGAAAGATGCGATCGAGGACGCAGCGAGGAACGATTCATATGAACACAAACGGCAGCAAACCGGTTCTTGTAAAACGGCTGCTTGATGCCGGTCTTGATAGTATTCGGATTAGTATGAACAGCGTGAGAAAAGAATGCTACGATGCTTATTTCCGACCGAACGGCTATTCATTGTCCGACGTAGAAAAAAGTATCGAGCTCACCCTCGGTCATAAAAAATTTGTATCCGTAAACTATTTGAATTGCCCGGGATTTACCAATACACCTGAGGAATTCGATGCGCTGGTGGGGTTTTTAAAAAGGTATCCGATTCAAATGATACAATGGCGGAATCTAAATTTCGATCCAGAAAAATATTGGCGGCTGATGGAAAATGTTACCTCCAGTGGACCGCCCATGGAGATGCGTATCCTGTTTCAGCGAATTCGTAAAATCTTCCCGAATATAAGACACGGTTACTTTAATCCTCCAAAAGAAACCTTTTCACGGGCCAATAAATCCTAAAGTAAATTAAGCCTCCGGACGATTTTAAGGAGAGAAGTCTTTTACGCGTAAAGGAGAGATCCATGGAAATCGTAATCGGTGCAACCCCAAAGGTAGGACCGCCACCCCAGAAAATTTCTTCTGTGGGAAGTGGATTTGTCGAGGCGAAAGTTCTAAATGTTCGGCCTCCCAGACGAAGACAGGCCCAGCCTCCCGGATCGAACGATCGCAGAAACAATAATAAATCGAGTGATCCGGCCAGCGGCCGTGTGATGGTTCTAATGATTCCGGAAGGATACAACCTTCCGCAGGATATCGGGTCGGGAAATTACCGAATCTTTCTGCGGTTCGCACCTAACAAGAAATAGAAACTTTTCTCAGCGTCCCGCTGCCAATGGTTTACTGCAACGAAACCACCCGCCAACGCTTATTCGTTTGATCTTAGCATCCGTTTCATTATAAATTGGTGTAAAATTGATATACTCTTCATTTTAGGTGTTCCATATGAACTGGATTGAGGCAAAGATCGTTTTTGATAGCTCAGATCCTCTCTTTATCATGGATCTTATTTCGAACATCTTTTATGACTTTGGCCTTCAGGGTGTTGTAATCGAAGCGCCGGAAGAGGCAGAAGAAAAACCGAAACACTATGCGGTTATCGGTTATATACCAGAAGACAAAGCGATTGACACTCGATGCCGAATTCTGGAATCTGAACTATCAAGATTGAAGCAGGAACTCGGCGTACACTATAAGATTTTATACAAAAAAACCACGGAAAAAGACTGGGCAGAATCGTGGAAAGCCTTTTTTAAGCCTGAAAAAATCAGTGAACGGCTTGTGGTGAAACCCACCTGGCAGGCTTATCGATCTCAAACCGGTGAGATCGTTCTTGAAATCGACCCGGGAATGGCCTTTGGTACTGGAACTCATCCCACAACAACATTATGTTTGCAAATGATCGAGACTTACTTGAAACCGGGCGTTACTGTTTTGGATGTGGGAATCGGGTCCGGTATTTTGATGGTGGCGGCGGCGAGACTTGGTGCTGGAAGAATCCTTGGCATCGATATCGACCCCTCAGCGGTGGAAATTGCTCGGAATAATTTACTGTTAAACGGGGTAACTTTGGATCGGTTTCGCGTCAGGGCCGGTCACCTGATTCGTGATGTAAAAGAACGATTTCAGTTGGTAATGGCCAACATTCTAACGGAAACAATTATTGAGCTTCTTGATGATCTTAAAACCGTTTTGGCCGATGATGGTGTATTTGTTTTATCGGGGATTACGAAAGAGAATACTCAGAAAGTACTCAACAAGATTCATTCAAATGGACTGAGTCTCCTTGAAATACGATATAAAGAGGAATGGGTTGCCATTGCAGGTATGTAATCGATTTCTATTCCATATCAAATTCTTTCCAATCAAACCAATAACCCGTGTTGCTTAAAAAATCCAATTCGGCCTGAACGGCAGCGATGTGCCCGTCTTCGATAATCAGAAACTGAGAGAACAGGGCCCTGCCGTCATCGGATAATTCTCCCACCATTTTTTTATAAAAACTGCTTGTTTCCACTTCAACGGTTAGTGCTTTGCTTAGCATTTGCTTTTCGTCACCCCGATCCTCTTCAGCCATTCGAGTTTCGAGTTTCTCGACATCTTGAGCGATATCTTCGAAGGCCGGAAGGGATGATTCTAGTTTTTCGACAGTGATCTTGCCGGACGTTTTCCATTGGTCAAGCTTTTTCCGAAGATAGTCTACATGATACTGCTCGTCATCCGCCAGCGCCAAAAACAGGCGTTTGCCCACCGGATCAGAAACCGAACCGAGGGCTGAGCGGTAAATGTCCCGTACCCTAGTTTCGTAGTCCAGAGCTTTCTGGATCGCTTCCTCAAGCGTCATCATTTCCCCCGTTATTATTATTCGCACCCCCAGTTTTACTCGAATGCCTGTTAATTATATTTATAACGCAAATGTCGGGTGTCGGCAAGTATGGTGAAAATTCATCGTCAAAATATCCCTAATATTAACGGTGGATTTACGAAGCCGTGCATTTTAAATAAACATCATCAAATTTTACTGCTGGCATATCGTTGATATTCCGAGTATAAAATTTTGAGCATAACGAAGATATCGGGCAAAATAACCGTTTGTGGATGGGCACTAAATAGGATGAGACCCCATGACTACTAAGACAAATCACCGGATAACATTACACACCGGAAGAACGTTTCAATTCGTTGTCGAAAATGTAACCTTGGAAAATGGTGCGACGGTGGACTTAGAAATTGTCCGGCATCCGGGTGCTGCCGCTATCGTCCCGTTTATCCGAAAGGATGCGTTGATCTTGATCAAACAATATCGGCATGCCATCGGTAATTTTATATGGGAGATACCTGCCGGTACCCTAAACCCCCAGGAATCACCCATTGAGTGTGCAAAAAGAGAACTGATTGAAGAAACCGGTTATTCCGCAAAAAGTTGGGAAAAGTTAGGCGAAATCACACCGGTGCCGGGATACTCGGATGAGCGAATTTATATCTATATGGCAGATCAGCTGATCCCGGCAGAACAGCATCTGGACACGGACGAAGTACTGAATGTGCATGAAATCAATTTGGTGGATGCCATAGATATGGTTTATCAAGGTAAAATTCAGGACAGTAAAAGCATTTCCGGCCTCTTCTTGACCTTAAAAAAGCTTAAAAAATCCAATATCATTGAGACGTTTTAAAACAGCCTCGTGTGGTCAATAAATATCTCGGCGGCAGTTTGTGCCGCCGAGATATTTTTAGCCGGTGTATTATGCAATCGCCGAAGGCTTGCACAAATGCTCTGATTCCATGGCCACTCGCCCACAACCATCGCACACGAATTTCATGGCCGCTAATTTGTCTTTACACACATGCTTCACATCCGCGCTTGGAGCGCCGCAAAAGGCGCATTTCTCTTTGTCTCCACAGGGATTGCAAAGATGTCCTGGTGCATTTGCCACCGCCCCGCAATTTTTACAGGTATATGCCATGTGTATCCTCCTCTCGAATCGGTTGGTACAACGATTTATTATTGCTTGGATAGCCGATGTAATCGACTCCAAATTTGGGTAATTCGTAGAGCCTGTTTAGTTTCACATAACGTTAGGTTCTGGTCACCAAATGTCAAGGAAGTTCGCTTGGCGATTTATCCGATGTATACGATTGATTCTAAAGCGGCAGGAAATCGACTGATGCAACGAAATTTATCTTTAAAACGCTTCTGTACCACTTGAAAAACAGGGAAAAGGGAGATATTCAGAACCTTCATTCACTCTTAATGATGAAATTGCCCCCCAAGAGCGCACATCGGGGCGAAATACGTTTTATTACGATACACAGCGTCATAATAAATTGCGTATTCACCTTTGCATTACATGATAGACTCACTCTTCATGAGCGCACCATACAAGGATTCACCCTCATCTTTGATAAAGTGCCTAATTTGGAACAGAAAGATGAACGTAAATAACAGACCGACCGCGAATATGAATATGTCTCTCATGATGTGTCACCAACATGATTTAGCAGATTGACAACTGCAACAACAAAAGGAGGTAAACGATGGGTGAAATTAAAAGCACGCTGGACATTGTGATGGAAAAGACAAAAGATTTGTCGCTGACAGAAGAAGAGAAAAAAGCCCAGCGTACAATCGAAATAAAGAAAATACTGAAGGGACTTGTTCAGAAATTTGCAGATCAGACGGTCAAGCTGCATACATTAAAGAAAGAACTGGAATCGCTTGAGAAAACACACAATTTTGCAGACAAGCGTCTGTTGGTTACAGAGATTTTAGAGGGCATTGATCTGGATCAGGACAATACGCAATTGTTTGTCCTTTTACATGACATATGCGGAGAAAACACAGACGACTTTGAAGCGTTGTTAAAAAAATATGAGGGCGAAATAATTTCAGCAAAAGATAAACGCGAACAGGAAATCAAACACAATCTATCTCAAACGTATGCCATCTCAGGTTCTGCGGTGGTGCCGAATCTCGAAGCAGACGCGTTGTGGGTTAAAACGTCTAAAGATATCAACGAGACATACCGAAAAAAATTCAGCCGGGAAAAAGCCGGAATTCAACAGAAATAAGCATATCAAACGTAAGCAAACGAAAACCGTTCAATCTGGTCAAAATTTCGCCTCACTTCTGTTTTGCCTGAGATAATATCTCCATGTCCCGACAGCAACCATTCCACGTCCAGGGTTGAAAGTCTTTTAATACTCTCTTTGAGTTGAGTCCCGTTACCGCCAGGCAGATCGGTTCGACCGACACCTTCTTTAAACACCAAATCCCCGGTAAATAAGGCCTTTTGTTGGGGCCAGTAAAGTGACACGGAACCCGGGGAGTGGCCGGGGGTGTGAAACACCTTAAATTCAAGTCCGTTGATAGAAAGATCTCCTTCCTTTACGAAAAAGTCAGGTTGAACGGATTCCAAACGAATTTGTGCTGCGGCACCCAATTGGTTCAACATATCTTTCACCAACTGCCAATCCAGGTCATGCAGGGTGGATAGTGCTGGCGTGTCTTTGAAAAGTTGAATCGCTTCAATATGATCGGGATGGGCATGTGTGCACAGAACAAATCCCAGATCCAAAAGATCAAGCTTCAATTTTGAAAGCCCGTTACGGACATGATCAAATAGAGCCAGGTGTCCTGGGTCTATGAGGATCCGGGTGGGTCCGTCAATCAGATAGGTGTTGCAATTGTTCTGAGTCATGGAATCCCAGATAAATGCTTGAAGATTTTCGAATACTTTCATTGTCGTTCCCTCATTATTACATCCATACTGCACCTAGCTAAGTCCATGGAATCGTTTCCGCTAAGAGAGGTGCGACCATATAGGTTCGACATTTAGTGAGTGAAAAACGATATATGCGCCTACACCGTCATTGGGGCTGACACAAATGACGGTGTCACTCTCCGTCAAGGGTGTTATTCCCCTCTCATTTAGCGCACTTCGCGTTTGATTCAAATCAGCACTACGAATCCCCACCGCTACCATATAGGGAAGGGACGGTACCTTTAGATCCGGTAAAATGGTTTCGGCTGCTTTAAGTGTCGAAAATGTCAGACGTCCCCTTGCCAAGGAAACAGCCTCAATACCCTTGCCGGCAATAACGGAGCGGTTCGTAAACCGAGCATACTGTTCTGCTTTAATCGATGCATCCTCTGAAATGATCAGAAGATCGGTGAGTGCATCTGCAGCATTGGGATGCTGCGAATAACCGGGAAGCCAAATAAGTTCCGGGGTTTCATGGGTGAGCATCTGAACCCTTCCTTCAGCCATTACTCCCGGTTTAGTCCGAAGGACCGAAGCCTGAACCGTCTTTTCACCTTCCGGTGTTTGTATCGATCTTCGAAGGCGAACGGTGGGTTGCATATCAAATCCTGCTTCAAGCAGCCGGTCTCGTTGTGCCTCCATGTTGGGATGCGTAAATGCAACAAGATGCAAACCTCGATACCGGTTCAACGCCGCGTTTAGTTGATCGGCCAGCGGTGTGTCGGCCACAGCTCCTAATACTTCGATATAGCCAAGCTTAAAGGTACACAATCGGTTGGCCGTACCGGATTTGATTAAATTTCCATCCGCATCGGCGTTATAATGCGTATTAACGGGGGTTACGATAAACCCAAGTTTTTGAAATGCCGCGTTGATGGCCTCGATATCCTCCACAAAAAAACCCACGTGATCCAGGAAAATGTCATTTCCTTCCGGAAGCTGTCTTTCCACCCAGCCCATTTTATAGATCCTCCTTTCATTTTTCTACGGCGTAATAATTCTACGTCTTTTGTATTAAAACGAGAGGATCTGTCAAGAATTGTTTTTTTCTCTGTAGTTAAAGTGGAGGACTAGCCTGAAGTGATTTTTTCAACCACCGGAACCTGAACCGGTTGTGACATTTTTAGATCGTTAAAATCGAGGGTTGCATTGTATTTTTGGATTAACCAAAGCGGTACCTCAAATACTTCTCTGGAGAGGGTCCAGATATTTTCCCCTTTTTTAATGTAGTAGATCTTAACGGTTTCGACTTTGTATGATAAAAAAAAATCTTCGACAAATTCCTTATGGTACTCGAGGCGTTTTTCTTCAAATGCCTCTTTGGCTACCTTATGCAGCGGGATTTTGATTTTCTGATTGATTCGAAGTAACTTTCCGTATCGAAATCCGTTTAACCGTCGAATTTCACGGGCAGGAATGTTTAGCCACTCTGCATAATGCCCCAGGGTCTCTTCAGCGGCAATCCGGATAATCCCTACATTCTTACCTTTCTTCGAGGTAACCTTTTTTATCCCTAGATCCTCACTAACTACCGTGGGATCGACCCTTGCGGGCGCTCCGGCAGCCGCAATTTCCTCTTTTTGTTCTAATGCCGGCGCGCCGTTGACTTTAATTTTTCCTTTTGATTCAGTTGCTTCTGCGACCGTGATTTCTTCTGTTGTTACCACAGGTGTTATCTTAAGTTTAGATTTTGTTTTAGGTTTTGCCGGCACGACCTGGGTCTTTTTGGGAATTTCGACAGGTTTGGCACTTGCCAATATCAGCGCCGATTCCCCCAAAGCCGGTAGTCGTAGGTATTGCCCCACGTAGATAGAGGCGCGGCGATCCAACTGATTGGCTCGTATGAGTTCCCGCAAACCGACGCCGTGCATTCTTGCAATCTTGCCTGCAGTGTCGCCTCGTTTAACCCTGTAAAACTGGCTTCTTTTCTGTTTTGAGTGCATCATGTGCGACGGTAAGCTTGCCAGTTTTTGTCCGTTAGGTTGCGGTAGCCGAACATGGAATCCATTCGGTATATATTTCTCACCGCGGTAGATCGGTTCCCGCAGCGCGGGATTAAACCGTCGGATATCTGTGACATCAATTCCCAAGGTTTCGATCAAATTCTTCACTGCAACGTATCCGGTCAACTTCATCATCGAAGTTTCTTCGGGCCTATCTAACCGAAGTTTCCCAAAATAGCGTCGATAATTTTTGGCGATCTCCAGTGCAGCGATAAATTCTGAATAAAAGTTTCGAGATGCAAACCGAAACCGGCGTCCGTTGTATTTTTTAAATATCGCCTCATAATCGCCCCATGAACGCTTGGCACGCATCATGCCGTT
>JAHEHB010000115.1 GCA_024644775.1 Deltaproteobacteria bacterium | reverse complement strand
GATTGAACAGCTATTTGAAAAAGTGCCAGATATTTCAGACGATCAAACTGCCAATCCCCTTTCCCTGACCCCTGAAGACGTTCAGACGATGATGCAGAATATATTGGACACTCTCGGACAGCTGGAATCTTTTTCCATGGGAATCGAGTCGAGTAAACAGACACTATCGGGAGTTGTGGAAGCCGAGCCGGTCAAGGGGAGTAAGCTATCACAACTATTAGAGATAAATGGGAAAACAGCCTTTCTGAGTTCCTTTAAATCGAATCTTCCTATTAATTTTCAAACCCGCGGTTTTAAAGTAGAAGAAATCTACGAACTTGCGAATGCGACTTTTGGGAAGCTGTACGAAAAGATCGGTATCGATTTTGCCGGCCTTTGTGAAATTAGCACCCGTTTCACCGGTGAAATGGCAGGGGGAATGAAATTGAATAAGGATGCTTACCAATTTGAGATGATTGCTGTCCTCAAAGATGTTGAAACGGCTGATGACTTTATTGAGACGATGTATATGCCATGGCTAAAGAAATATGGTGAGGATTTAACAAAAATAATGGAAAAACAATTCGACGGCCCGTCGAAGAACGTTTTTGAACAAACCCCGGACAGTACTGTGAGTGGTCACAAAGTCCGGGGCGTTAAGATTCGAATTCCTTATTTTATTCCGGTCCCAAAAAAAGAAGCGGAATCGGCGGCAACCGCCTTTATTTCAAATGAAATGCGCATGACAACAGTAAAAAATTTTTTCATATTTGCAGAGAATGACGACCGTATGAAACAGTTGATTCAAATTGCGGAATCACTTAAAGAGACACCCGCCAAAGGCCCCATTGTGTCAATGGAGGTAGATATGAAAGGCTATCTTGAGGCCATCGTCGGAATGATGCCTGTTGTTTTGAGCAAAGACACCGCTTTGCCGGAGCTGGGTAAAGCGACGACTCGGATTGACGTCGTCGACGGACACGCTCGTCTCGTCTCCTCTATGAGTCGACAGGATATGAAAGCGTTGTTGGATTATTTTAAAACAATTGCGAATTCTGGAACGCAGGCGCCTGCCGGCCCATCGAAGATCGATCTGCCGGAGACGATGGAAAAGAAACTAGAACCGAAAAAAATCGTTAAAAACCAAGTCGATGTTCCAAAGAAGGATGCGGCTTATTGGTTCGACCAAGGGAATCTTGTCGCCACGTACGGTAACGATGAGGCTGCAATAAAATATTTTAAAAAAGCCTTGGTGCTGGAACCGAATAACAGCAGAGTGTTTTATGAATTGGGTGTGTGCTATGGGGAAATTGGAAAAATCAAGCTGGCAATGGAATCCATCGACAAAGCCCTTTCCATACACCCGGAAACGGGTCTTTATTATTACGGAAAGGCACGGGTTCGCCTGATGTCCGGCGATAAAGAAAGCGCCATTGAAGATTTTAAAGCGGCAGCCAGCCTGGGCCATCGGGACGCACAGGATTATCTTCAAAACTCCCTGCATATTGCTTCGCAGTAAATCGTTGACAGATCATGGGATGTTTCTTTAAAATCCGATTTTAACTTGCTTTAGACTGATCATAATAAGGAGGACAAAATGGAAAAAAAGAAACCCTTGGTCGGTATTCTTCATTCCACGCGGTTGGTGGTCGATCCGGTTCATTCGGTCGTCGCATCTCAATGTCCGGATGCAGAGGTGTTTCACATTGTTGATGAAGGCATTTTAAGGGTGCTTTTTGAAATTGGACATATTACAGACAGGACTACCAATTGGCTGGGTCAAATGGCCCGATCTGCTGAAGGAACGGGAGCGGATTTGGCTGTTTTGAGCTGTTCTTCTTTGTCACCGGCGGTAAACTCGGTACGGGAGCAATTAACCATTCCATTCTTAAAGATTGATGAACCCATGGCCGAACAAGCGGTTCAGACTGCTGATAAAATTGGATTGGTGGCAACGAATCACACGACTCCAAAGCCGTCGATGATGCTCATTCAAGAAGTTGCAGAAAGACTCGGGAAAAATCCTGAAATCATCCCTCGCGTTAAAGACGATGCGTTTATGAAATTATCTCAAGGGGATATCGATGGGCACGATCGTGTGGTGATTCAGGCGATTGAAGAATTGCTAAAAGAGGTTGATGTGGTGTTGTTGGCACAGATTTCCATCGCCCGTGTAAAAGAAAAACTCGATGAAGAGACCGGAAAGCGGGTGTATTCAAGCCTTGATTTCATCGGTTCCAAGATAAACGATTTGTTAAAAAGTAAAATGTGAAAAAGGAACTTATTATTCACTATTAAGGACGTAAACGTGAAAAAAGGACCCTATCTGCTAGGAATTGATATTGGTGGAACCGGTTCTAAAGCCGGTGTATTTACATTGGAAGGAGAGCTGATCGGGGAAGGATATGGCGAATACCAAATGATCAGCACCCTGCCGGGTCAAGCAGAGCATGATGCCGAGGCATGGTGGCAAGCGACTGTGAAGGCGGTAAGACACGCCATAGACAGCATCTCCAACGATGAAATCCTGGTTATCGGTATCGGGTGCACCAACGGATTGATTGCGGTAGATGAAAAAGGAAAACCGCTTCGATCGGCGATTATGCTATGGGATCAGCGGGCGTTGCCTGAGGTGGACAGAATCCGGAACACATTGGATGCAGATACAGTCTTTCAAATTGCCGGAAACCCTGTTGCACCGGGCGCATATTCTTTGCCGACCCTATTATGGTTGAAACATCATGAACCGGATACCTTTGCCGCAGCTCACAAACTGATGGTCCCCGGGGGTTACTTGGTTGCCCGGTTAACCGGGCAATTTACGATCGATTATTCTCGTGCCTGCACCACGCTGCTTTTCGATATTCGAAAAAAAGTATGGCATTCTGATTTTCTGGAAGCACTTGAAATTCCGGTAGAAAAACTACCACGCCCTGAACCATCCGATGCAATTGTCGGGGAGATTACGGCTGAAGCCGCCGATTTGACGGGTTTGAAAAAAGGCACACCGGTGATCGCAGGATGCATGGATACCATAGGCGCATCCATTGGATCGGGTGTGATGGCGCCTGGCGAGTGTTTTGTGATTATGGGAACCGCTGCCAGGGTTTCCGGTCCGCTGGGAGAACCCGCGTTTGACGGCCGCTTTATGAATTGCACCCACGTGACCCCGGATCAATGGTTATATATCGGAGCGATTAATGGGGTCGGCTCATCGTTGCGGTGGATTCGAGATACGTTTGCACAGATGGAACAAGGGGTTGCCGCGTTTACCGGACAAGACGTATACGATTTGATTACAGCCCAAGCCGCGCAGGCGCCTCCGGGAAGCAAAGGACTGCTTTTTTTGCCGTATATTTCCGGAGAGCGAACCCCTATCTGGGATCCCTATGCTCGCGGTGTATTTTTTGGGGTCACTTTAGGTCATAATCGAAACGATTTTTTGCGATCTGTGCTGGAAGGGGCATCGTTTGCCATTCGGCATGTTATCGAGATTTTGGAAACAGAGGGCGGACTCGATATTCAGGAGCTTCGTATTGGTGGTGCTGCTGCTGCCAGTTCGGTTTGGAATCAAATCATTGCGGATATTCTTGGGAAAAAAGTTGTAAGCCTTACAAGCTCACACACGGAAGTGTTGGGAGCTGCCGTATTAGCCGGCATCAGCATCGGAGCGTTTCCTGATTATCCTACGGCGTTTGAAAAAACCGTTGTTTTGAATCGGGAATTTGAACCGGATTCAAGCGCACACGATGCCTATAACCAACTTTTTCCTATGTATAAAACCCTTTACAAAGAAATCGCCCATCATTTTGAAGCCCTTGCAAAGATGGACTTGCCGCAAGTGTGGGTGACAAAAAAAGACTAGGGTAGCAAGGCTCCGTCATTTAAATAAGTAGTTGACTGATTTTACAAAAATTACCTGCTTAATGAAAATCATGAAAATTCCAAGCACCAAAAAACAAATCTCAAACAAATCCCAATGATCCAAATTCAAAAATCCAAACAAATAATCCATCTACAGTTGTACCCAACTCTATCATCACGGAAAGATCCGGCAGACCCGGCTTAGCGAAGCGATATAATACTACTGTGGTGAATGTTTGGGTCATTGTATATTGAAATTTGTGATTTTATTGTCTGATAAAACCTTCTAATGCAACTGATTTAGAAGTTACCCTGACTAGGGTAGGGGAGCACTTAATTCTATTCGGATTCTTCCATATATTGGGAGATTTTTTTTAAAAAACCCCTCACCTCGACCGGTTTGGTAATATATCCCAGGCAGCCGGCGTCGATCGCTTTTTCTCCCATTTCCTGAGTCGCCATTCCACTTAGGCCGATAACGGGAATGTCTTTTATCAAACGATTTGCTTTTATGATTCGAGTCGCTTCTAAACCGTCCATGTCGGGCAATTGTATATCTATCAATATTAGATCGGGCCGGTGCGTTTGAGCCAAATTTAGACCCGTTTCAGCATCAGGCGCCTCTAAAACGGCGTATTCACCCAGCTGGAGAATCGCTTTTATCAGTTTTATGTTCAATTCATCATCATCGATCACAAGTATGGTCTTTTTTTCCATGCCTAACCTCCGCTCAGATGGTGGGTGATACCTGCCAGGAAGTTTTTCGTATCGAACGATTTCGTAATGTAACCCCGGGCAACCGGCGTTTAAATGGGTACCGTGAAATTAAAGATAGTTCCCTGGCCTTCTCCGTTACTTTCCGCCCAGATACTCCCACCATGGAGTTCAACAAAGATTTTTGTTAGAGCCAGGCCCAAACCGGTTCCCTGAAACCTGCGACTCATGGAGTTTTCCAGCTGTTCAAACGGATCGAAAATCCGTTTGAGAGCTTCCGAATTGATACCGATGCCGGTGTCTGAAACCGAAATTCTAATGAAATCTTTACGTTGATGAGACATACTGTGACGGTAAACGTTAAAATCTTCCGGTGAGTCAACCCCGGAACCGTTCATCCAGACGGCAGATATGCGAATAGAGCCCCCGTCCGGCGTAAATTTAACCGCATTGGATAGCAAGTTGTACATGATTTGTTTGAGCTTTCTCTCGTCAGCAATGATGGTAGAAGGTACAGCGTCTATTTCTACAGACAGCTTTATTCCATGTTTCATGGCTTTTTCTTTGATCAGGGTAATGCTTCTTTTTAAAAGTTCTTTTAAATCAAACGTTGACGGTTCAAGCACCAGCTTTCCAGCCTCCACCTTGGAGAGATCCAGGATGTCGTTAATCAGGGAAAGCAAGTGACGACTGCTGGTTAACACATCGTTTAGATATTCGATCTGGGTTTTGTTCAAATCTCCAAAGTGGCGATCCACAACCAGTTCTGTAAAACCAATGATATGATTTAAGGGGGTTCTCAGCTCATGACTCATATTGGCTAAAAAATGCGATTTTGCCTCGTTGGCCGATTCAGCGGTTTCTTTGGCCGTTTTAAGCTCCCGGACAGCTTTTTCAAGATCTTGGTTTGCTTTCGAAAGTTCGCCGGTGCGCAATGCTACCTGCTCCTCCAGGCGCCCCTTGTGGCGCTCCAATTGTTGGTCTCGCAGCTCAATTTGTCCCAACATCTCATTGAAACCATCCACTAACGTACCCAATTCGTCTCTGTTTTGCTTGTTTGCCCGGATGGAATACTTTTTTTCCCTTGAAATGCGTTTCATCGTTGATGCCAGATGTAGGATCGGGCTGGAAATTATTCGTTGGAGTGTTGATGAGAGCAGGTAGGCAACCAAACTGGCAAACGCCATGACAGCTACCCCCACTCCAGCATACAGTTTCAGCCGAGCATGTAGTTCATGTAGATCGGATCGTATATAAACCGTTCCGATAGATTCGCCATCAAGAACAATTCCTTGATGTAGCTCTAAGAAATTCTGGTGAAACTCGAATCCCTTGGTGTTTATATTGAAAAACTCGGAACCAGGGATGTCTACGGATGATTCCGAAGGAGAATCTTGTTTCGAATTTCCGCTTTTATATGTGCTAAAAATATCGCTATCCCGGGTTAAGATACAGGCAAACGTGATATGGGGTTCAGCCTTCAGTGCGGACAGGGTTTCCTTGGCCGCTTTTTGATCTTTGAAGGCCAAAGCGGCGGTACTGTTTGTTCCGATGACGTTGGCCAAAAGCGAGAGATCCTCCACCATCGCCTGTCGGAAAGAAATGAGCTCAGTAACCACAAACGTCGCAGATGAAATCATCAAGACGATCGCAGATGTTATCATGATGATCAAAATGAGTTTGCGTTTTATGGTAATGTCGCGAAGAAACCGCATGGATTCATTCTTTTGCTGTTTGTAGGATCGACGATCTTAGCCAGTTTTAATAGTTTTGAGCTAATTTGAAGACCGCTTCGCTTAACCCGATCCACATTGATTTCAAAACGAATCTTATTATCCGCCGTAAACAGACCAATGATGCCGCCTTTCAACGCAAAACCCTCAATATCACTGACTGTCAGCACGCTTAAATCTTCGAGCTGCGCAAAAATCTTATCTAAATCGTTTTTCTTGGATCGACTGATAAAAAGCATGTGGCACTTTTTAAAGTCCTTGGCCTTTTCATAGCGTTTTATCATCAGTTTTCGAGCACCCACGGTTTTGCGTTTTATGGAATCCAGGGCACTTCCAAAAGGATCCTCTCCCAACACACACAGAACGAACGGTGAGCCATCATCGGGAAAGACATTTGCCGGCCATTCCACGAATTTCGCAAAGTTATAGAGAAATGCCGCCTTAACGATGTATTCCGGAGGTACCGACTGTTCTGAAAATGCTTTTTTACCGACGATGGTTGTAAAAACCAGAAGGACGGCAATGTGGAGTATGGTAATTTTTTTCATCACAGGTCATACAAGTCAGATTCAAAGTGAATACGACTAACGATTAATCCCTGTAAACCCTTTATTCGGTTATCTTTAAAACCACCAAGTAATTTTTCCATAGACACTGCGTTCAATTTCCACCGGAGGTACATCCAGTATTTCGGATTCAAATTCAGGATGATGATTGTCTAGCAGATTCTGGCCGATTAAAGATATATCCAAATTGGCAAGCGGTTTCCAACCGATTCGTACATCCAGCGTGAAATAACGATCGATATTTTGTGCTGAAAGCTCATCCACATATCGAAGCCATACATCCAACTCAAAATTTCTTGGTAGGTCCATAAAGGAACGAAAAGATAGTTGATGGTTCGGTATTTCATCTTCCGCGATTTCCGACTGAATATCTCTGCTGTCGGAATCGAGCGACAGTAACATATTTAGAAATGTATAAGCCGTCCGAAGGTACCACCATTCTGCTGGGCGCCAGTCGGTGGCCAATTCAAAACCGTAGGTTTCCCCTTCCATTTTGTTGTCAATCACAAATGAAAACGGAGTGGTTTGTTCAATGGTTCGCAACTTATCGTATTTGTTATAAAAACCGGTAATATCCACCGAGAGTTGATGGATCGGTCGGAAACGGTATCCGGCTTCATACGCGATGAGTTCTTCGGATTCGTACCCGTTGTCACCCTGGAGTAAAATGAATGCCAGCGGAGAGTCGGGGAAGATTGAATTTGGTGGAAAAGCCCTGGTAAATGCGTGTACATCGTTTTCCGCCCGGGATGGTGTTCGAACCGCACGAGAAATGGCCGCCCAAATCGAATGGTTTTCGTTCGGAGTCCATATCATTCGAGCAGTGGGTTGAATCTCAAAGCCGGTAAAATCATTATGCTCGAATTTAGATCCCAATATTAATCGGAGACGGTCCGGAACAAGGAGAATTTCGTCGTGAATAAAGGCACTGAAAAGATCGAATTGACGACGAGCCGGATCAAAGGAAAACGAAAACGTATTTCCAACATTATCATTAGTGTATCGATAACCGAGTCCCCAAATGATCTCCTGTCGTTTACCCAGCACAAACCGATGCTGAAAATCGATGTCAAACGTATTTCGTGAGGTGTCAAGCGTCGTTTCAGGATATCGATCCTCTCGATCATAATAAATTTGAAGCTCCATATCCGATGTATCCGATGAGACATGTCTCCAGCGAGCCAATATGTTTCCCCCGCTATTGTTACTCTCCTCTTTAATAATGGAGGTGAACGGAAAATTCGGTAAAAATGTCCGAACTTCTCCGTTTGTATCGCCATGGTATATATCTCCTTGCAATGTCAAACTGTTTTGATGGGACACCTGCCAGTCCATTCGGAAACCACCTCGCAACACCTCCCATTCATCCTCTGCTTTTTTTCCGAGAGAATTGACCGAGTTGTCTCGGTTAAAGTACTTTGCAAAGACCCGGTAGTAAGCATTCTCGCCGATATTACCGCCATAGCGAATATTGCCGAAACCCTTTTCTTCGGTGCCTGCACCCGCTGCGATCAACCCCCCTTGAGTATGTTTCGCTGCTTTCGTGATGATGTTGATGACACCGTTTACGGCATTGGCTCCCCAAAGGCTCGCCCCGGGTCCCCGGATCACTTCGATCCGGTCGATATCTTCCAACAGCGTATCCTGAACATCCCAGAAGACCCCGGAAAAAAAGGGGGTATAAACACTTCGGCCATCCATGAGTACTAACAACTTGTTTGCGAAACGACCGTTGAAACCACGGGACGTTATCGCCCATTTGTTTGAATCGATGCGGGCGACCTGGATTCCAGGCACCATGCGCAAGGATTCGGCAATGCTGCTTACCCCGGACCGCCGGATATCCTCCTGGGTGATCACAAAGACCGCCGCTGCCGCATCGGAAAGCTTTTGTACTTTCTTAGACACCGAAGTTATTTCGATGTTCATTAAATCTTCGATACTCAATTCCGTTAAATCATTCATCCATGCATCGATATTTTCGCGGTTTTTCGACCATCCGCTGGTGCCAATGATCAATACCAGCACCAGGCTGACTGAAACCGTCCGAATAGTGCGTCTGGAAACATATTTCAGATAATCAGGTTCGCTGCGGTTGGAAAAAATCATTTGACCTGACTCCCTACACTCGGTCCATGAGATATTCTGAGCATATTATGCAATAAAAAGTGAATAATTACAAATTGTTTTAGTAGCCGTCGTAAAGATTTTTCAAATTATAAAATGTCAAAAAACGCAATTTGTAATTCTGCGATTCCCTGTTCCAAAATTGAAAATTGCCCGCTACCGAAAACGCCCCGGAAGGAACTGGTTGGGCGTGTAATTTGCCTCAATTTTATGAGAGTGTTTTTTATTTGGTGTTAAGTATTCTAACAAACTGATATAATAATATATGTTTTAAACAGAATACTAAATATTGGTTTTTAAAACATATCTTTTCTTCTATTTTCATGGAGAGAAATTATGGGTGAACGAAAGAGGGTTCTTTTTTTGGTGTTGATCATGGCGAACGCTTCGCTGATTGTCGCCGGGGTGACGCTTTATATTCTTTATGGCGCGGCGTTTGAGGAAGAACGAGAGCGGCTTCTGGAAACAGTTCAAAGCCAGGCGCGTCTCATAGAAGCGATGGCTCGATTCGACGCTGTTAACAGTGATAATTACAGAGGAGAAAGTGCAAGAGCCGCGACGTTGAGCCAGATAATAGAAGCGCACAAAAATTATGAGCACTCCGGAAAGACCGTGGAATTTACCCTCGCTCATCGTAAGGGCGAACATATCGTTTTTTTGCTTAGGCACAGGCATGGCGGCCTGGAAAACCAAAGACCGGTAAGTTTTGACTCCAAACTGGCTGAACCGATGAGGCTTGCTCTATCGGGGCGCTCTGGAGCGGTGGTTGGGTTTGATTATCGAGGCGAAACCGTGCTGGCAGCGCATGAGCCGGTGGCAGAATTAGATATCGGTATCGTTGCAAAGATTGACTTATCAGAAATTCGTGGACCGTTCATAAAAGCCGGTTTGACAGCAGGAGCCTTTACTGTGTTGGTTGTCTTGATCGGATCGACGCTATTTTTTCGAATCAGCAACCCGTTGCTCCGACGTATGGAGGAACAAAATGTAAAATTGGTAGGGGCAAACGATAACCTGAAACAAGAAATTGCAGAGCGATTGCGAGCAGAAGAAATCATCAGGTCGTCTCTCAAGGAAAAAGAAGTGCTGCTGCGCGAAATTCACCACCGTGTGAAAAACAATATGCAGGATATTTGAACCATTTTCTAGTACAAAGTTTCAGGGCAGAGGGCTCGGTATGGCCGCCGTATATGGCATTGTCAAGAGTCACGGCGGATGGATCGGGGTTGATTCAATGCTTGGAAAGGGTACAACGGTGCGAATTTTTCTGCCTGCCGCCGGCTCATAGTCCGGGATGCAGGAGGGGGCTTTTAAGAGATTTATCTTTTTTATATACGATATGTCTGGTACAAAATAGCGAAGCGTTTTTTACTGCGTAATAATCGAAAAAAAACCGAAAGGTGGATATATCCTGTTTTAGGTAAAAAAGATTTTAGGAGCAGATGATGACAAAGAAGGGAAAAACAATCGTGACTGCCGATGGTCAAGTGGACCTTGACCACTATGTTTGGGATGAGGCTTTGTTTGCGGATATCTTGGTTAAAAAGAACCACCTAGATACGGAAACCGCCCTGGATATCAGCCGGTTCTTAAGGCAATCCATCGAGGAACTGGAGGTTCGAACCATCACACAATCCATTGTTGACGCTCTACTAAAAGAAAAACTGATGGAACTTGGGATCACCAAAGCGTCAAAAGTACGAATCGTAAAAACGATATTTAAGAAAAACGGTCTGGTTATTTCAGATAATGCCAGAACGGTTTTGGAAAGAAGGTATTTAAAGAAAGGCCCAAACGGTGAAATTGTTGAGACTCCTGAAATGATGTTTAGAAGGGTGGCCCGTCATATTGCCAAGGCTGATGAAAGGTATGGAGACGGATGTGACGTAAAAAAGACAGAACAAATCTTCTATGACATGATGACGGATTTCAAATTTTTGCCCAATTCTCCCACCCTGATGAATGCCGGGCGCAGATTGGGACAGCTGGCAGCCTGTTTTGTGTTGCCGGTTGAAGACAGCATCGATGGGATTTTTGATTCGCTCAAAAATGCCGCTATCATCCACAAATCCGGAGGCGGAACGGGTTTTTCGTTTTCCCGGTTGCGACCCAAAAACAGTATTGTCGGCACCACCGGTGGCGTTGCATCCGGGCCGGTTTCATTTATGAGAATTTTTAACACCGCCACCGAACAGGTCAAACAGGGAGGCACCCGCCGGGGAGCCAATATGGGGATATTGCGGGTGGATCATCCGGATATTATGGAATTTATCCACTGCAAGAACGGCAATAACGCATTTAACAACTTTAATATTTCGGTGGGCATTACAGACAAATTCATGGAAGCGGTTACCAAGGGGGATCGCTACGATCTATTAGACCCCAGAGATGGGAAAAAGGTTGAAGAGCTAAACGCTTCCGAGGTCTATCGAGACCTGGTGAAACAGGCATGGGCAAACGGGGATCCGGGCATCATATTTTTAGACCGGATCAACAGGGACAACCCGACTCCGGGAATCGGTGAAATAGAAAGCACCAACCCCTGTGGTGAACAACCCCTGTTACCCATGGAAGCCTGCAACCTTGGCTCCATTAATTTGGCCAAATTTGTAGTTCGTAACGGTAACTTGCCTGCAATTGATTACGAGTCCTTGGAGAAAGTGATATGGGCGGCTGTTCATTTTTTGGACAACACCATCGATACCTCCAAGTACCCGATTCCGGAAATCGATAAAATGGCAAAGGGAAATCGCAAAATCGGTCTGGGGGTTATGGGCTTTGCAGGAATGCTGTATGAGCTTGAAATTGCTTATAATTCGGAGGCCGCACTCAAGCTTGCCGAAGAGATCATGCGGTTTGTTCAGGAACAATCCCATGAAGCCTCAAAGCACCTGGCAGCAAAGAGAGATGCTTTTGAGAATTTCGATAAAAGCATCTTTAAGGACCGACAAGGTCAGACCTATCGGAATGCAACCACAACCACCATTGCGCCAACCGGCACTTTGAGTATTATTGCAAACTGCTCGAGCGGTATCGAACCATTGTTTGCCCTGAGTTTTGTCAGAAAAGTAATGGACGATGATCAACTGCTGGAGGTGAATCCGTACTTTGAAGCGGTGGCCAGAAAACGGGGTTTTTACAGCCGAGACTTGATGGATGCCATCGCCCGTGCGGGAAGTGTTAGCCACATGGATAATATTCCCGAAGATGTCAGAAAGGTCTTTGTAACGGCACACGATATCTCTCCTGATTGGCATATTCGTATGCAGGCTGCTTTTCAAAAGTACACGGACAACGCGGTATCAAAAACGGTAAATCTGCCCCGGGATGCCACTGTCGACGATGTGTTAAAAATTTATAATCTCGCCTTTAAACTGGGTTGCAAGGGGGTTACGATCTACAGAGATGGCAGCAAGGCAAATCAGGTGCTGTCTTTTTCTCAGAAAAGTAAACTGGATGATTCGATGATTGCTGCCGTAAAAGAGCGACCCGAAACCCTGGAAGGTTTTACCACCAAGATAAAAACAGGCTTAGGCCAGCTCTATATTACGGTGACCGAATTTGGGGGAAGACCTTTTGAAGTGTTTGCAACCATCGGAAAATCAGGAAGATCTACCACTGCCAAGACAGAGGCCATTGGCCGGCTGATCTCTCTTTCCTTAAGATCCGGAGTAAATGTGGAAAAGATAATAAATCAGTTAAAAGGAATCGGCGGTGAGCATCCGGTATTTCAGGAAGGGACACTGGTGCTGTCCATACCGGATGCTATCGCTCGTGTCCTTGAGACAAGGTATTTTAGTAACGGCGGCAGCAAGAAGGACCGGTATTA
Organism: Deltaproteobacteria bacterium; assembly: GCA_024644775.1. Next base: position 745 of record JAHEHB010000115.1, on the reverse strand, counting down.
TGACAATCTTTTGGGAGAAACCTGCCCGGAATGCGGTCAGATAATCAGTTTCGAAGAGGGTTGCCAGATCTGTCACTTTTGCGGATTTACTAGGTGTGGATAATCCATTGTTCACTTGGAAGCGTTACGCAATCCCACCGAGGAACGGTTTCGGATCGTCTTTACGATCTTAGATAAGCTGGTATACGAAAGAGGCAGGAATTGTTTGAGACGAGAAAAACGGACATTCTGGTCATTGGCGGCGGTGCAGCCGGCATCCGTGCCGCTATCGCTGCGGCTGAATGCGGAAGTCAAGTCATTCTTCTCAGCAAAGGCCCCCTGTCCCGCACCGGAATCACCCCTGTAGCGGGCGAAGGCGTAGAAGGAGCGGTCAATGAAGCGGATTCATAAAGACCATTAGGGTCGACCTGCTTCTCAATAAGACGTCGCAATTTACCAGAAATTCGTACAATAACATTCCCGGCCATAACGATTATCTCCAATTTGGATTTTCGTTTACACATTTAAACAAAGCCATTTCGCAAATACCGGATCCACAACACGCCAATATTTGAGCTTATCTTTTTCAATCAAATCCAATTGCGAAAGTTTCCGCAAAGCCGCTTGAACGCCTCCGATCGATTTGAGATTATGCTGTTTCATATACTGCGCAGAAAGAACTGAAGCGGAAGGTTCATCGGCTAAAGCCCTAAGCAAGGCGATCTGCTGAGGAGCAAGGCCCTGAAGGATTGCTTCAAACAGCGTG
>JAHEHB010000114.1 GCA_024644775.1 Deltaproteobacteria bacterium | reverse complement strand
CAAGTTTGAACCATATCCTTGACAGAAGCCAGAAGCTTGTCCGCGGATACGTCATCTTTTTCGTTTATTGTTTGCTGCATTTGGTTCATCGACAGGGTCCTCTTTTAATTTTTTTTCGAGATTTACATATGCTTCAACATCATGATTCCAGCTATTGAATACGCATCCGTATTTGATGGAATTCGATCGAAAAAAAATCAACCAAATGTCCCCACCAGGGCAGCATCGATAACTTCGAACATTTGCTGCTCGGGAAATCCCTCGATATAGGATGCACTGTTCGGGCAGACGGCAGCACAGGAACCACAGCCCTGACATCTGACTGGATTGACCAACACCTTCTCGAGATCCGGATCTAGCAGGCGCGCTTCATAGGGGCACGCTTCAATGCATCGTTCGCACAAACTACAGATGCTGTGATGAACTTTTGCAACCACTTTTCCGGAACGAAGGTGTTCCTTTGTAAGAATTCGAAGGGATCGCTGAGCAGCTGCTTCGGCGGTAGCGACGGACTCGGCAATGGACCGTGGAGAATGGGTAATACCGCAAGCAAATACCCCCTCGGTTAAAGCGTCCACCGGTCTCCATTTCGATTCCGCCTCTTGAAAAAATCCATCCGGGTCGATGTCGGCGCCAAAACCGTTTGCCAGGTCCTTCCGAAGATTCGGTTTGATTCCTGTGGCTAAAACAACTAGATCCGCATCGATTTCTACCGTCTTTGCGATAATCGGTTCATCTACACGGACCCGAACCGTTCCATTCGCAGGCTCAACATTCGGTTTGTTGTCTTTATCATATTGAATAAAAAATACGCCTGCTTTTCGTGCCTGTGTGTAGAATGTTTCTGTAAATCCGTAACTCATCATGTCGCGGTAAAGCACGTATATGCCAATATCGGGATTTTGTTCTTTTAGATACAAGGCATGTTTCAATGAGGTTCCGCAGCACACCCGGCTGCAGAAGTTCCTCGGTTCTTCTCTAGAATCGACGCATTGGATCATGACCACCGATTTGAGTGCTTTTGGATCGATAGACTGCTCTTTGAATTTGCCTTCCAATTCTTTCTGGGTGATGATGGCATCACTGGTGCCATAACCATGTGACGTGGTGTTCGCTTCCGTTCCCCCGGTGGCAAGAATCGTAATACCATGGGTGATGGTTTGGGGTCCGGTTTCCTCATGTTCGATGGTGGTATGAAAATTTCCCACCTGTCCATAGGAGCCCACGACATGGGTATGGGTATGAACGTTGATTTGAGGATGCTTTTCCACCCGCTGAATGGTGTCTTCCAACAGCGATTGGATGGAGAGTCCTTCCAGTGTCCGATGAAGCCAGTTTAGATTTCCACCCAACTGCTCACTTGATTCCACAAGATCCACAGGGAATCCATGGTCCGCAATCGCAAGGGCAGCTGTCATACCGGCAATTCCGCCACCTGCTACTAACGCCCGTTGTTGAATCTTTACGGTTTCTACCGGTGAGGGATCGATCCGCTTGAGTCTGGCAACACCCATTTGAATGGCACTTTGTATTTGATCGACCACCGGTTTTGTGGTTGTGCTCTCTGTATTCTCGAAATCGGAAAATACCGGAGTTCGGATGTCCACCACATCTATCAACGCAGGATCAAGGTCTACCTGTCGACCAAGCTCCCGAATTTTCCGTGCATATAGATACGGGAGGCAAGCCCCGATTAAAAGGCGATTGGGATGATGCTCCTTAACCAATTCAACAACGCGCTCCCAACCTTGTTCGGTACAGGTCTGACTGATGGTTTCGATACGTTGTACTGCCGGATCCAGTTTCAAATCTCTCGCAAGATTCTTGTTTTCCGTGATCACTGAGAGTTCCTCACCGCAGGTGCACAAGGCCACCAAGATTCGTGGATTCTCATTCAACCGATCAAGGGCGGGAGCAGGGGGTGAGGGTTGAAGCGCCAGACTACCACCCGCAGTGTGGATGACACGGGATGCACTCACAGATGCTGCAGTCGCCTGAATGACGGATTCGCTGATATCCTTTAGCCCGGAGAAGGAACCACCAATCACGATGCCGTTTTGAGAGGATTGTGTCAGAGAAAAAGGTTCTGTTTTCGCAAATCCCCATGGATTCAATTCAATCCCTACCAGTTCAGCGAGGTCTTTTGTTTCCGTTGTCGGTCGTTGACCGACGGCAAGAATCGCCATATCGAAGATTTCTTCGTGGCGTTTGCCCGACAGATCAGTATAACCGATTATCAGATCGCCGCTTTTCTGATCCGGGATGATCGAATGAACCCGCGCGCGTTCAAACCGAACACCATGAGTCGCTTCCGCCTGATCCTGATAGCGTTGAAAGGGTTTCCCAAAAGTACGCATATCCATATAGAAAATGACCGGTTCGACGTCACCGTTTGTCTTTTTCTTTGCGAGAAGGGCTTCTTTAATCGCAAACATGCAACAAATATTCGAACAATAATCGGCATCCAGCTGGATATCCCTCGATCCGACACATTGAATCCATGCAGCTTTGCGAATCGGCTTGCCGTCGTATGGTCGCACCAGCTGACCCTGTGAGGGGCCGGTACCGCTGCAAATCCTTTCAAATTCAAGGCTTGTCACAACATTGGGAAAGCTTCCGTAACCAAACGTATTTTTGCTTTCAGCAGGGTTGAAGTAGGCGGTTCCACCGCTGAGAACCAGAGCGCTCACTTCCATTTTTCGGGCTGTGGTGACTTCGAAATCCTCATAAATACGAAGCACCATTGGAATGAGTTTATCGGGCTCAAACGGTTTGATGAGATAGTCTAAGGCGCCGATTTTCATTGCTTCCACCGCCGTTTCAACGGTGGCGTAAGCGGTCATCATCAAGACCGATAGATCGGGATGGGCATCCTTTGCTTTTTGGAGAACTTCGACCCCGTCCATCCCCGGCATCTTAATATCGAGAAGCATTAATTGATATGGTTGTTGGGCAAGCGCTTCTAAGGCCTCAGGTCCGGATCCCGCCATTTCTACCGCATATCCTTCCTCATCCAATATCTCCTTAAGCGAATCCCGAACGATCAATTCATCATCCACCACAAGGATGCGAAACTTCTTACGTTCCTGTTGCGATAACTGTATCGCCCCTGTAGGGCACACCGGTTCACAAGCGCCACACCGGGTGCAGGCCACGGTATCGATCATATAGGTATTGGGGATGGCGTGCGGTACCGGAAGATAAATGGCCTTTCGGTTTGTCAGCCCTTTGTTAAAATCATCGGGCACTTCTACGGGGCATACTTCCTCACATGCCCGACACCCGATACACAGCTTCGGGTCTACCCAATGGGGCTTTTGCCGAAGCGTAACCTCAAAGTTTCCCGGCTCTCCCGAAACCGATAGGAGCTCTGTTGAAAGCAAAATGTCAATATTCTCATGGAATAGGCCTTTACGAAGACAGTACTGTGAGGAGGCATCCCGGTCCACCAGGGGAAGCATTTTACACATACCGCAATGATCCGTTGGAAACTGATAGTCAAGTTGACTCAATACCCCCCCAATATGCGGGGCTTTGTCAATTAACGTCACCCCATATCCGACTTCGGCCAAATCCAAAGCGGTCCGGATGCCGCTGATCCCTGCCCCCACCACCATGGCTGTGCCGATTTTTTTTGTCATCATACAACCTCCCGAACCAATTTTCGATTGAAGATTTTCGATTGTCCAACCAATATTATTGTTAAACGCTATCTAAAAATAAATGAACCGGGTTACATCGCCGTTTCAGGATGAAAAACATTTACTTCCTTTAATTCATCCCCTAGATACTCTCGCTCATTCGGCCCAAGAATTCCCAAAGACAGGCAAATCAAAGTCCATAAATGAACCACATGATATCCCGCGCCATAATGTTCGCTCAATTCATGGATCTGAGCATGACAGTTATGACAGGCAGCAACACAATAATCAGCTCCGGTGGTTTGTATCTGATTGTCTTTTAATTTACCGTAAGACAGGCGAGCATCTTTATAGCCCGACTGGAGAAATCCACCCCCGCCGCCGCAGCAGTAATTGTTTGATCGATTGGGATGCATTTCGATAAAATTTTCTTCCCCCACAATCGATTTCACAACAAACCGGAGGTCTTCTGCAATGGGATCCCCGTAGCTTTTTCGCACGATCTGACACGGATCCTGCACGGTGAATTTTATCTTAAGGTCGTTGTTCCAGTCGGAATTGACGTTTAGCTTTCCTTCCCGAATCCATTTGGCGTAGTATTCATAAATGTTTTTGACTTCGAAGGAATGCTCGATGTTAAATTTTTTCAGTCCTGCCAGGACTGAGAACGTTACGTGCCCTCATTCCGTATTGAGATACGTTTTGCACCCCAAATGCTCCGCCTGGCCGGCTGTCGTTTTCGTCACTTTCTCCCACGCGTCATCGTCCGACAGAAACATGCAGTAATTCTCCCCGGCCCATCCCTTGGAACCGTAGGTCCAGTCGGCGCCCACAATATGAAGGATTTTCCACAACGGCACCAACTCATCCGGTTCCGTGACCGGTTCTCTGGAATTTTGATTCACAAAAAACTCGGCACCCTGTTTGTCTATAGGGGCTTGCATGTCCTTGAATTCGGGCTGGGCCTCCCGGTATTCTTCAAGAACGTCTTCGACGACAAACTGAAAATCTTCAGGCGATGCGCCCATGGCGCTGCAGCTATCGTTTCGCAAAGCCATATCACACGAACCGATGATTCCCTTGGGGCGCTCTTCCCTCGGCCAAGAGGCCCTCGCATGGTACACCAGCTGGGGGATATCGATCTTCATGGGACACACGTATATACAACGCTGGCACATGGTGCACATCCATACCCAATCGGATTTCAAAATTTCTTCATCCATCCCGAAAGCCGCAAGCCTCAGAAATTTTCTAGGATCCATATCCGAAAGCTCGGTGGCCGGGCATCCGGAACTGCAGGCCCCACAGGTTAAACAGAGATTTAAATTCCCTCCCTCGGGAAGGAGTTCCTGAACTTTGTCGATAAAAATACTTTCCTTCTTGTATTCAAGTTTGATGGCTGTTTCAGACATCGATTGACTCCTCTACTATCTTTGCGCGTTAGGCTTTGAGCCTTCAGCGTATTCTATGCTCCCGCCGCAGCGACACCGACGACGTCCTCGAATTCATCCTCACGAAATACCGAAAGCGGTGGTTTTTCCTCCAGGCTTCTGCCGGCTTGATAATCAAACGCTTTCTGAGTGGCATCCGCAACCGTCCGGAACAATTCCATCACGGGAATATCGTTTGGGCAGGCATTGGAACACTGGCCGCATCCCACACATGCGGTGCTCATATGCGCCAATCGGGTAATATGATAAAAGGTGGTGTCTGTCGGCATCTTGATGACCCCCTTGCGCCTGGCCCAATTCAGATATTGGGAGGGATCATGGTTGAAAACATCCGTTACAAATACACATTCCTTACAGTAGCAAACCGGGCAGGCCACCCGGCAGTTATAGCAATTGACGCAGTTTGCCAGATAAGTCGTCAATTTTTCCATGGAATCCGTGGCTTCCCGGGTTTCCGTAAACATGTCGTCGCGATAGGCCGTTCGTTGTGATATCAGGGTATCAACCGCTTCTCTGCGGGAGGCGGGTTCATCGGCCCCGGAAAGATCCAGTTTACTAAGCAGTTCTTCGCCCCCGGATGTTTGTGACTGCACCAACAGATGGTTGTTCATATCCATACCCAAAAGACCGATAAGGATATCCGCCCCAACGGGAACCGGTAATTCACACGCTTTACAAGCGGGTGCCAAATCGATACCCTCCACAACTTCGGTCTTTCCTTTTATGGCGTGTTGATAGAAGTTTACCGTAGATGTCCTCACATCTTCTCCCACTTCCGACAGGAAACGGAAATAATCCGTGTTCTTGTATGCGCCAAGACAGTCCACACCGATGATCACCAACTCATCCATGGTACCCTGATTCAATTTCACCAGTTCATAAAACGCCCGTATTTCGCAGGGACGCATTACAGCCGCCACACGGCCGCCTGTAGACTTCCGTGTTAATCTTGATACGATCTTGGCGGCATTCATGGGAAATACCGGCGCCAATGGATCGATTCCGTCTAATTGCTCAGGATCATTCACCAGCGTGGGCATAATCATTTTTTTCATAGGAAGTTGTTGAGGGACTAAAATTGCACTGATATCTTCCAGTTGAAGTATCGATTGGAAGAACCCCCTCAGAGACGCCAAAAGATCTTGGTCTTTGATTGTGATGTTTGCCGTTATCGCCATTCCGTTTCCTCCATTTATAACTAAGGAATTCCTGAATTCAGGAATTTATATACTAGTCGTTAATTCCACAATCCCCAAATTCCTCAATCCCGTAATCCCTAAATTCATATCACCATTTCCAGTTTCGCTTGGCTGGGACCCAAAGCCTTTACTTGATTCACCAAATCCTGCATGATTTCTGCAAACTGTATTCCGTCACTGGCCCCAATCCAGGTCAATCTGAGCCGCTCGAGCTCAAAACCGAATTGTGGTAGTATTTCTTTAAGAAGCTTAATACGCCTTCGTGTCTTAAAGTTGCCATTGATATAATGGCAATCTCCAGGATGGCATCCGCTGACCAAAACACCGTCGGCCCCCTCGAGGAAAGCCTTTATGATATATTGGGGGTCTACCATGCCTGTACACATGACTCGGATCAACCGAACATTTTTCGGATAGCTCAACCGAGAGGTACCCGCCAGATCAGCCGCAGTGTAAGTGCACCAGTTACAAACAAATGCAACGATGGTCGGTTCAAAATCTTCCATAAATCTCTCCTCGTTACGATTTAACATTACAAAATCCAAAATCCGCAATCAAAATTCTAAAATCTAAAATTGACTACATTCCCACTTCATGCAGGGCATCCATGATCCCATCGATCTCTGCAAATATCTGCTTTCCTTTAAAGTGTCTAACTTGTGCGGCATCGCTGGGGCAAAAACCGGAGCAACTCCCGCATCCTTTGCACACCGCTTCGTTGATGACCGATACCCCTCTTCGCTCATCGAATTCAATGGCGGAGTAGGGACATAAATCGATACACGTCTTACAACCCGAACAAATATCAGGATCGATCCAGGATATGGTGGAGGGGACTTGCACCTTGCCCCGAGTGGCCAACGCCAACGCTTTGCTAGCTGCCCCCGATGCTTGAGCCACCGTATCCGGAATGTCTTTGGGAGATTGACAGGTACCGGCCAGAAATACGCCGTCTGTGGCGGTATTTAACGGCCCTAGTTTTGGATGTTCTTCCAGGAAAAACCCGTCCGCACCCTGGTTAATGCCAAACAGCCTTCCCACGTCACCGGCCTCCTTGCGGGCTTCAATGGCGGAGCACAGAACCACCATATCCACCGGTATCCGCAACCGGGCGCCCAAAAGGGTATCTTCCGCAATGGTAATGAGCTTTCCCTCTTCTTGGGGTGTCGCAGCCCTGTCTGTAATTTCGGCTACTTTGCCCCTGATGAAGGTGGTACCCTCTTCCTGACATCTTCGGTAAAATTCTTCGTAGCCTTTTCCATAACAGCGTTGATCAATGTAGAAATCATAGACTTTTGTGTGATGTCCGATTTTCTCCTTGATTAGATGAGAATATTTTAACGCGTACATGCAACAGACACGGGAGCAGTATTCATGATAATTTACATCCCGGCTGCCAACACAGTGAAGAATGGCAACACTTTCCGGGGATTTTGTAAAATTGTTCTGTTCGTCTCTGATCAGAATCCGGCCTCCGGTGGGACCGGTGGCGTTGCTGAGCCGTTCGAATTCCAGGCTGGTAAAAACATTCGGGTATGTTCCATAACCGTACTGTTTTAACGGTGTCGGATCCATAAGATCGTATCCGGTGGCAACAACAATACTGCCAACCTTTAGCTCCAACACTTCTTCCTCCATCTGGTGGTCAATCGCCTTCGGCTCACAAACGCGAACACATTCCATGCATTCGCTGCAAACGCCGCAGTTAAGACACCGCATGGCTTCCCGATGCGCGTCTAATTCTGACAAACCGAGCTCAACCTCTTGAAAGCCACCGATTCTTTCTTTTGGTTCCAGAAAGCCGATAGGAATCCTGGCCTCAGGAATAATTCCCTCGTCAATTTCCTGCCAATCCGGTTCTTGCCGATCTGATTCTTGCCGATCCGGTTCTCGCCTGTTTGATTCTATTGGGTGGAGGCCGGAACGGTCATCGATGGATAGTTGGTCGGCATAAACGTTTAGGTCTTCTCCACTAAGGTACCGATGAATCGCCTCGACAGCTTTGTGGCCATTTCCAACAGCTTCGATGACTGTTGCAGGCCCGGTGACCACATCACCGCAGGCAAATACATGAGGAATGGTCGTTTGCATGGTTTGGGGGTTCACAGTTATCGTGTTACGCCGCGTCCAGTTTAGCCCAGGCGCCTGCGCTGCCCATGTGTTATCGGTCGACTGGCCGATGGCGGGAATTACCGTATCACAGGAGATGATGAATTCTGATCCTTCCACCGGCACGGGCCGTCGGCGTCCGCTTCCATCCGGTGGTCCCAGCTCTGTTCGTATGCATTCTATACCCGTAACATTTCCATCCTGGTCGATGATTCGAATGGGAGCGGTCAGATATGAAAATTCAATCGATTCCTCCCGTGCCCCCTTCAGTTCTTCCTCATAGGCAGGCATTTCGGTTTCTGATCGGCGGTAAGCAACCGTTACGGTGGAAGCACCGAGCCGTTTGGCAACTCTTGCGGCATCGATGGCAACGTTTCCACCACCGATGATCACGACCCTATCCCCAATTTCCGTCGGTTTACCAAGGTTTACATCTCTAAGAAATTCGATGGCATCGATTATTCCTTTTCCACTGCCTTCTTCTCCAGGAATACTGAGCTTTAAGGAACCATGGGCGCCGATGGCAAGAAATACAGCAGAAAAGCCTTCTTGTTTGAGGTCTTCAAGAGTAATGTCTGTTCCGAATCGGGTATTGGTTCTCACCTCAATACCGGTTTGGAGTATGTGGTTGATTTCCCGGTCGAGCACTTCCGGCGGTAGCCTGTAATCCGGGATACCCACTCGGAGCATACCCCCCAATACCGGAAGTGATTCGAACAGGGTGATACGATATCCCTTCTTTCGCAGATAATATGCCACGGTTAATCCTGCCGGCCCTGCGCCGATCACCGCAACCTTTTGCTCTCGGTCTTCGATTTCCGGCAAAGGCAGGGATTCAAATTCGATTTGATCGGCGGCAAATCGTTTGAGGTCTCGGATGGCAATCGCTTCATCCACTTCCAATCTTCGGCATTGTGCTTCACACGGATGCGGACACACCCGGCCAAGAACCCCGGGAAGCGGCAATCGCTCCATGATCAGCTGTATCGCTTCTGTGTACTTACCGTTGCCGATCAACTGGACATACCCTTGTACGTTGATACCTGCCGGGCAAGTGATTCCACAGGGCGCCCGGTCTTTTTTATCGATACAGAAAGTAATCGGAACGGCTTGCGGAAAGGATCGGTAGATGGCCTTGCGTTTTACGAGGCTTTCATCCCATTTGCTATCAATAGATACCGGGCATACATTCACGCATTCACCACATCCGGTACAGACACCTTCTTTTACGTACCGTGGTTTTCGACGCACTTTCACTGTGTAGTTCCCGATATATCCGGATACGTCTTCAACCTCACTATAGGAAAATAGCTCGATATTCTGATCCTGCGCCACCTCTACCATCTTGGGAGTCCCGATACAGGCAGCACAATCCAGCGTGGGAAATGTCTTGTCGAACTGAAGCATGTGTCCGCCAATGGTGGTTTCTTTTTCCACCAAATAGACCTTTTTACCACTATTTCCGATATCCAGCGCTGCCTGCATGCCGGCAATTCCTCCACCGACAACCATGATATCCGGATGGACGGTGACTTCCCGGGTCTCCAGACTTTCGTGATAATTCACCCGATTAATCGCTGCGGCTGCCAGGGTTTTTGCCTTTTGAGTGGCCTCATCACCGTCTTCCGTCACCCAGGATACTTGTTCGCGTACGGATGCCATCTGAAAAAAATAGGGGTTGACTCCGGCTCGCTGACAAGCGCCTTGAAACGTCTTTTCATGAAGTCTCGGTGAACAGGAAGCAACGACAATCCGATTGAGACCGTACTCTTTGATATCCTTTTCGATCATATCCTGCCCGGGATCGGAACACATAAATTTGTAGTCCCTCGAGACCACCACATGTTTAAGTTTTTGAACAAATGCGGCGACCTCTTCCACACGTACCTTACCGGCAATATTAATTCCACAGTGGCAGATGTAAAATCCTATTTTTATGGACATTTTTGCCCCTTTCTATGAGGTATAAGACTCCAGATCTTTATCGGTTTCGGATATCTGTTCTCTTTTTCATTCGAACCCGATAGGATGCCTCCCGTTCCGTCTCTTCGACAATGATCAAATCATAGGCAAAATCAGGTAAAATCTTAAACATATCTGTTCGGGTATCCGGATCACGTCCCCGTATTTCCAAAATCTCATTTGGTTTCATGTCCCTGAACACCTGAGTCACCTTAAGGAGGGTAATTGGTGGTATTGCCCCTCTTAGATCGAGATAATGATCCACTTTGGGTTTCAAGTTTAACACCCTCCATTGACGTTTAAGGTTTCTTATTTGAGCAAGGTTGATGCCAATTGAATAATCAGGTGCCAATGAATTCGTAACTCATTTTCCCCACCATGATGTAATATATTGAAATCTTTATATTTTTTATATTTTGAATTATTTTAGTAACACATTGCTCTGCCCTTTTGACTCATTTAATATGCCCCATATTTGTTTTTTTTATTGCAAATGAGTGTTAAAATGCTAAATATAATAATTTAACATAAGCTAAATTTTAATGGATATGTTTACAGAGAAAAGAAGGTAAGGTTGATTTTATCGCCTTGTCCCCCTCCCTCAATCCCTCCCGCACGGGGAGGGAAGTTTTAGCTCCTCCTCTTGTCGAAGATCCCGCCCCAAGGCGGGGACGGGGGAGGCTGGGTGGGGATGAATAAGGTGGGAAATTTCCACGCCTTTTTTTTAAATATAGTTCCAAGGAAAATCCTACTAGGGAGAATCGCATGTTTGAACAGGAGTTGAACAGTTACTGGAAAATAGTCGTGGACACAATACAGGATGGGATCCTGATAGTTGATAAAGGTGGGACCATTGTCTCTGTCAATAAGGCTCTTGAAAACATTACCGGGTATTCTCGGGATGAGATTTTAGGGAAACCGTGTACCATATTAAACTGTAATATCTGTGAAATCGTCCTTGAAAAAAAGGGAGAGTTTTGGTGCAAATTATTTAAAACCGGTACCCTGGATCTGCGGGAATGTTCTTTTAGAAAGAAAGATGGGAGCGACATTCAGGTCTTAAAAAACGCGTCACTGCTCCATGACAGCGAAGGAAAGATTATGGGAGCTGTTGAAACCATCACCGATATTTCAGAAATTGTTGAAAAAGACCACCAAATCGCCGAACTTCGCCGGGAACTCACATCAGAAAACGGCTTCCATGGTATTTTGGGAACATGCCCTCAAATGCAGTGGGTGTTTGACCTCATCGAGAATGCCGCTCAATCTGATGCACCAGTAATTATCTTTGGTGAAAGCGGAACCGGCAAGGAAATGGTGGCAAAAGCCATCCATGAGGCGGGAGGACGCAACGAAAAACACTTTGTGAAGGTTAATTGCGCAGCCTTGAATGAATCGCTGCTTGAAAGTGAGCTCTTTGGACATGTCAAAGGCTCATTTACCGGAGCCTTTCAAAACAGAGAAGGAAGGTTTGAAGCGGCAAATAAGGGCATGATCTTTCTGGACGAGATTGGGGACTTACCGCTTTCCACCCAGATAAAACTGCTGCGGGTCCTTGAAGAAAAGGTCATCGAACGAGTCGGTGATAACAGGCCCATACACGTTGATGTACGAATAATCTCAGCGACAAATCGAAATCTTAAGGATTTAGTCGCCCAAGGCCGCTTTAGGGAAGATTTATTTTACAGAATCAATGTGATACCCATTACGGTACCTCCGTTAAGAGACAGGGTATTGGATATTCCTCTTCTGGCCGAAGCATTCTTCCAAAGAATTCAACTTCGAAACAATAAGAAAATTCAAGGCATTTCCAATGATGCCATGCGGTTTTTGATGGAATATTCATGGCCGGGGAATGTACGGGAACTAAAGAGTGCTTTTGAGTATGCATTCGTCACCTGCCAGGAATCAACCATCCAGCGCAGCCACCTCCCTCCTAACATCCTTCAAGAAAAAAAAGGGTTGAAAGCTATCGAGATGCCGCCCTTCAATCGAGAAGAAATCAAGAAAAAGAGGCTTATCGAAACCCTTAAACAGACGAATGGAAATCAATCGGAGGCCGCCATGATTCTGGGTGTATCTCGGGTAACCATTTGGAATCAGATGAAGCGCTTCGGCATAAATCTCAAACGAGACTTGGATATTTAATATTAACGAGCCTGTTTCAAAACGTGTCAGTTCTCAGTTTGTATGGAGACCTTTTTATCAGAGCCTTCAAGCCGGTTGTATGCCACAAGAGACCGTTGTCGCTGGAGGTGCTTTTGGGTAACCATGGAATTTGACAAAGCGTATAATACAGTCACCGTAAGTTCGTTCAGTCCCATACGAATAGTGATGGTATCTCAGAACCTGGCGGACCTGATCATGTGCCTCAATTTCGGAATTGGTTCAAATTTGGGCTTATTTTCCGCGATATTAAACGACATAGGCAAAACCTGGAAAAATCAATAGATATTTTTCCATGATATAATAGTGATAGCATGGAAAATTTTCCATCTATCAGCACTGATAGGGCGGACCGCTCGCTGAAGCTCGCTTGACCTTCGGCCATCCACCCTATCGGGCTGCGAGATGAGCCGATTGAACTCGATAGGCGCCGCTCGCGCTCCGCCTATCAAGCTCAATCGAGCCGACCCCCTTCGGGCTTCGCTACGCTCGGTCGGCTGGCACGGTAAATTGCAAAAAACCGCAATTTCCGCCCCCAGCCGACTGCGGCTCATCTCGCAGCCCGTTCGCCAAAATATAAAGGAGGAATCGCCGTGCCTGAAATCTGCAGATTTTATGGAATAATAATTGCGATGTTCTTTGATGATCACAATCCTCCTCATTTCCATGCTCGCTATGGGAAAGATAAAATTGCCATCGAGATAAATAGCCTTAGAATTTTGGAAGGAAAATTTCCTCCTCGCGCATTGGGGCTTGTCATTGAATGGGCATCTCAACATAAAGATGAATTGCTGCATGTGTGGGAATTAGCAAAAAACAAGCAGCCACTTCAGAAAATTGAACCTTTAAAATGATGGAGCGTAAAAATGATCCCAGATGTAATTTCAGCAAGATATATCGATAACTACAAAATCGAGGTGATCTTTGAAGACGGCAAGAAGGGAATAGTTGATTTTTCTAAATATCTTAAAATGGGTGGCATTTTTGAACGTTTTAAGAATATTGAATTCTTTAAAAATTTCACCATAAATGAGGAATTGGGGATAATCACCTGGCAAG
>JAHEHB010000113.1 GCA_024644775.1 Deltaproteobacteria bacterium | reverse complement strand
TGCGAACAAACATCCCGGTGGGAGACAGATTAGGTTAGGGACAATCCCTGATATTTCCTGAAGCGGCGCTTTGCCGTGTTTAAACTTGTGGCCCAATTTGGGTATGGACTGCATCAACCCAATGGTATAGGGGTGCCGGCTTTCCGTAAACAAAGTATCAATGGGACAATACTCCACCACCTCACCGGCGTACATGACCACCACCTGATCGCTAACTTCGGCGATCACCCCCAGGTCATGGGTGATCATCATGATGGACATACCCAGCTCTTCCTGAAGCTCGAGCATGAGGTCCAGAATCTGGGCTTGAATGGTCACATCCAGTGCGGTTGTGGGTTCGTCGGCAATCAGAAGCTTGGGACGGCAGGCCATGGCCATGGCAATCATGGCCCGTTGTCGCATACCGCCGGATAGTTGGTGGGGATATTCGTGCACCCGTTTATCCGGAGCCGGAATACCCACCATGGCAAGCATATCTGTAGATCGGCCCATCGCCTCATTCTGGCTCAATCCCTGATGGGTAATATAGGTTTCGGAAATCTGATCCCCGATAGTATAGACCGGGTTTAACGATGTCATGGGCTCCTGAAAAATCATGGATATCAGATTGCCTCGAATCCTCTGCATCTTCGCCGATGAAGCGATTACGAGATCTGTCCCGTCAAACATGATGGATCCGTTTCGGATGCGTCCGGGGGGATCCGGAATCAACCGCATGATGGTCAAGGCCGTGACCGATTTCCCGCAGCCGGATTCCCCCAGGATTCCCAGCGTCTTGCTTTTGGGGATGTCGAACGAAACCCCGTCCACAGCCCGAACAATACCCTCCGGAGTAAAAAAGTGGGTCTGTAGATCAGAAATCGTTATTAGATTTTCTATCATGGTCTATCTATCGTACTAATTGAAAAGATGACAGGATACATAATGCCGATCTTCGACTTCAAACCGTGGCGGATCTTCTTTTGAACAAATATCCATGATCCTCGGACATCGGGTATGGAAACGGCATCCGGGCGGCGGATTGATGGGGCTCGGCACATCCCCCGTCAAAAGCTGCCGCTTCAATCGTCTTTCCCGGCCGCCGGCTTCGGCTTTCGGTACTGCATCCAATAATGCAATCGTATAAGGGTGTTTGGGATTCAGATACAGCTCCCGGTCGGAAGCCTCCTCCACCAGTTTCCCCAGATACATAACGGCAATTCGATCCGACACGTGTTCTACAACGCTTAAATCATGGGCAATAATCACGTAAGAAAGATGGAATTCCTCCTTAAGATGATCCAACAAATTAATCACCTGAGCCTGAATGGAGACATCCAGAGCAGAGACCGGTTCATCGGCAATAATCAGTTTGGGTGATATGGCAAGCGCCCGGGCAATACCGATGCGTTGGCGCTGGCCTCCGGAAAACTCATGGGGATAACGGGCCATATGATCGGCCTGAAGTCCCACATTATTTAGCAAGTCTTTGACCCGGTCTTCCCATTCGTCATTCGGTACCAGTTGATGAACCCTCAGCGCCTCACCGATTATGTCCCTTACCCGCATTCGGGGATTCAGCGACGAATACGGATCCTGAAAAATGATCTGCATCTGCGTGCGGAGTTTGATCAATTCCGAACGACTCAATTGGGTCATATCCACGCCCTGAAACGCTATCCGCCCGGAAGTGGGATCATATAATCGGATCAAACAACGACCCACCGTTGTCTTCCCGCACCCCGACTCTCCCACCAAACCTAAGGTTTCCCCGGGTTCAACAACAAAACTGACCCCGTCAACCGCGTACACATATCCAACGATTTTGCTGAGCACTCCTTTGATAATGGGAAAGTGCTTCTTTAGATCTATCACATTCAAAAGTGGTGCAGTCTCTGGGGGCATTATTAACTCTTTCTCAAATGAGGATCCATGACATCTCGGAGCGCATCCCCCAGCAAATTGATACCCAATGCACTGACGAATATAGCGGCTCCCGGAAATGCAGCCAGCCACCATTGCATTAGCATATAGTCCCGACCTTCGGCCAGCATGGACCCCCAACTGGGTGTAGGGGGTTGAATCCCGAGCCCTAAAAATGAAAGCAGGGATTCTCGAATAATGGCCCGGGCCACCTCAACGGTGGCAAGCACCACCAGGCTGGGCACGAGATTCGGCAGGATATGGCGCAGTAGAATCCGTTTGGCGGAAAACGCAAGGGATGTGGCAGCCAGGACATATTCCTGCCCACGGGCTTTCATGGTCTCGATCCGGGTAATCCGGGTAAACACGGTCCACTGGGTCACCCCTAAGGCGATGATAATATTCTGAAGGCTGGGGCCCAAAACGGCAACCAGGCTCATGGCCAGCAGGATAAATGGAAACCCCATCATGCTGTTGACCATAAAGGAAATCACCGAGTCGGTTTTGCCCCCATAAAAGCCGGCCAACAGTCCCAACCCAACACCGATAATGACTTGCAGGATGACCGCACAAACCCCCACCATCAGTGATATTCTGGATCCGTACATAATCCGGCTCAGAATGTCACGGCCCAGGTGATCGGTTCCCAGCAGGTGCTCTGTTTTTCCGCCCTCGATCCAAACCGGAGGTTTCAACCGATTCATGATGTTCTGCTTGTAAGGATCGTAGGGAGCGATAACCGGGCAAAAGATGGCTGTTAATAACAAACAAAGTATCAGAAAGCCCCCGAACACGCCTAAACGGAGGTGCCACATTTTTCTTAAGATCAACTGCATGATGGAAAGCGGCGCATCTTCAAGGCTCACCACACCGGGCGCATCGCTTGCTAAGGTTGTTTCAGACACCTGGGTCTCCACCTGTTTGTCCATTAGTCTAACCTTATGCGTGGATCGATGAGCGCAGCCACAATATCTGCGGTCAAATTTGCAAATACGATACACATGGCAAAAATCACCACAATGGCTTGAACCACCGGATAATCCCCCATTCTGATTGAATCAACCGCCAGCCGACCCAAGCCGGGCCAGGCAAACACCGTTTCGGTAACCACCGCCCCGCCCAATAGCGCACCGAACTGCATGCCGGAAACGGTCACCACCGGAATCGCGGCGTTCTTAAATGCATGCTTAATCAGCACCTTCTTTTCCGCCAGGCCCTTGGCCCGGGCGGTTCGAATGTAATCCTGATTGAGGACTTCCAGCATACCGGAACGTACCAGACGCATGTTCACCGGAAGGATCCACGAACCGAGCGTAATGGCCGGCAATATCAGATGAAGCAGTGTATCGGAGCCGGAAATTGGCAGCCATCCCAGCCAGACACCGAAAATGATGATCAGCATGATCCCAAACCAATATAGCGGCATGGCCTGTCCCATCAGGGCTGTAAACGTAGCGATGTTATCCATCAACGAATATCGACGGATAGCGGCAATCACCCCCACCGGAACGGCGATAAAGTTTATCACAATGAGTGCTGCCACAGCCAATTGGATGGTGGCCGGCAGTCTATTTACGATGAGTTCAATGGCAGGAATCTTGGCTAGAAATGATTCGCCGAAATCACCGTGAAGTATCACCTTACGAAGAAAATCCAGGTACTGGATGATGACCGGTCGATCCAACCCCATCTGTTCTTTAAAGACGGCGATGTCTTCCATCTCGGCTTCCGGTGGCAGCAGCAAGAGTGCGGGGTCGGTGTTCAGAAAGAGCAGAAAAAAGGAAATCATCGATATGACCAGGCACACACCGATGGCCTCCACAAGCCGTTTGATAATATAAACTTTCACGGCAGGAAGTCTTTTGAAAAGGGTTCAATCATCATCGAATCCTATCCTGATTGATTGTGAGCAGCATGCAGAAATGAATCAAGGTGCCAATTCCGGATATGGATGACAGCCGGCCAGGTCAATACGATCCATTCGGTCCAACCGGCTGCCTTTGAAATTATACACACCGGCGAGAGGCTATTTGAGCCATTTCGCATATTGCAGCAGCACATACTCGTAGGGCATGACTTTCACGTCGAGGTCTTTGTGTGCGCCATTGATCTGGTATTTGTAGAATAGCGGCATCCAGTAAACTTCGTCGACGATTCGCTGTTGGGCCATGCGGTAAAGTTCCAGGCGCCGTTTCTTGTCGGTGCTGAGTCGCGCCTCGTGGAGCCAGGCGTCGAGCTCGTCGTCCGGTGCATAGCATTTCGATTCGCTCTTAAAAAACCAGGCGGGCAGGATGGCGTCTGCATCAAATGCGAAGCTCGTGCCCCAACCGAAATTACCGATACCCGTGACCTTCCCGGAATTGCGCACTTTCAGCAGTTGGCCGATGTTCCCCCGATAGTCATGCAGCTTGACCTTGATGCCCACCTGGGACAGCATGTCCATGGCCGCCTGATTGAAAAGGTTCTGGACCTGGTAGTACTGCCAGATGTCGAGCTCAAAACCCTTTTCATGGCCGGCTTCTTTTAAAAGGGCTTTTGCCTTTTCCGGATCGTATTCATACCCCTTGATGTCCTCGACATAACCGAAGAGGTAAGGATTGCAGGCGGCGTTGGTCACCTGACCATAGCCGTTCAGCAGATTTTTGACAATGGCGTCCCGGTCAATGGCATGCCAGATGGCCTGGCGGACCCGCTTGTCCATGACCGGGGATTCTGATGCCCGACCGAAGCTGTCGAACTGATAAAAGATGGTCCGGGCGATGGGTCCGGAGATCACTTTCAGGTTTTTGTCCATTTCCACCTGGCCGACTTTGTCCGGATCGATATTCACGATCAGGTCCACCCCGCCGCTTCTGAGCTCCGCCACCCGGGTCGAGAGTTCGGGAATGATCCTGAAAATTATCTTTTCCACATGGCCGATCCCGGGTTCCCAGTGGTCTTTGTTTCTTACGATTTCAAGCCGGGAGCCCCTATCCCATTTGACGAACTTATAGGGGCCGGTTCCGATGGGATGTTCCTGGATATAGGTGAGCCCCTTTTCCTTAACGTAAGCCGGATCATACGGTGTGAACCAGCACAACCGGTCCAGCACCATGGGATACGGGCCGTCACTGATGATCTGGAAAGTGTATTTGTCGAGAATCTTGATTTCTTTGATCCACTTGAGATAGCCTTTGGAAGGATTCTTGTACTCCGGGTTCAAAACGAGATCCATGATGGTGTATCGGATCGCTTCGGAGGTCAGCTCGTTGCCGTTGTGGAACTTGACCCCTTTGCGGAGCTTGAACTCCCAGGTTACATCGTCGAGCTGCTTCCAGCTCTCGGCCAGGGCCGGTTCATGCTCGAGCGTTTCGTGATTTCGGCGAACCACCCCGTCGCCGATGATCATCCAGAGATTATTGGCGAAGGTCTGAGTGGAAGAGTACCGCTCCATCGAAGCAAATTTGGAGTCGATGGCGTAGGTAATGGAGTCTTTGGCTGCAAACGCCGGAAGGCCTCCCATGCAGAGTAAAACCAGACCGAACATGAAACAAACAAATATCTTACGTGATCTCATTACAATCTCCTTTCCTATTGCTATTAATCCGCCGGAGGCGGACAAAGGCCTAATTCCCCGCCCCTTGGGGTGTTATAATAATTTCCGATTGATACCCCGTGGCCTGCTGCGGGGTAGTTCATTGGAAAATTTTTAGGTTTAGACGGAAGGAGCAGAACCTGAATTTTATAGTAGACAACCGCAATGGCCGTTGTCAATATCAATTTTCCGGTATACAGAGATTCAGAACAACGTCTTATTCCATACGGTTGTTGCTTTCTACCGGCCGGTAAACCGCTCGCCACGATCCGCCCCGGCCTCAAACACCAGGCGTCCGGTCAACCAGCGGACCGAATTCAAAGCCGTCAGATTCTCCAGAATCTCCCTTACGGCGGTAAAGTCCGAAGGGGCAAGAAATCCCTCACAGCAGTCGCGGAATTTCTCCGGCAGGTCCGACGGTTCAAACGGATTGTGAATCGTCCCCCTCGCCCAGTCGGTTTCTCCGGTCAGGGTTTGACCGTTTTTCAGCGTAATTTTTGCCTTGTGCGGAAGACGGGCCGTCGGGTCCGGTCCCTGGGCACCTTCTTCATAGGCTGTCATCGTAATCTTCGGCAACAGCTTTCGAACCTCGGGACGCTGCACCGCCTGCGGTGTAAAATCAGATAGTGAGAGCCGCCCATTGAGAAGGGCCACGGCAACACAATAATTCATGGAAAATCGCGCCTCCATTTCCTGCCGGGGATCGGTGTACATCAGATTCAACTTATTGACGAATTCAACCAGTGTTTCCACCTCGGCAACATCATCTGCGGTAAACCCGTGACGTTTTCTTAAATCGAGCACCACATCCAGCACCTTGTGAGCCGACCCGCAGCAGGGATATAGCTTTGGGGAAAGACCGAATTCCTCAATGGCCGGGGGGTTGCCCAGAATCGGTACGATGTCTTCCCAACCCCGGGAATCGGAGCTGCTGTAGAGATCACGGAAACCAAGCGGACCTTCCAAAGCGACGTCTCGCGCTTCTAATCCGTTTGCCGCAAGCTGCGCGGCCAGCACGGCATTTTTTGCGCACATACCGGCGTGAAACGGTTTTGCCATGGTCCCGAACTGCACTTTGGATCCTGAAGCCATGCTCACCCCGAGACTGATGGCGTGAGTCATACGCTCCCGGTCGAAACCGAGCAGCCTGCCGCAGGCAGCCGCAGTACCGATGCAACCGACGGTTGAGGTCGCATGCCAGCCCATGTCGTAGTGGGCACGATTGACCCCGCGGCCCACTGCGGCCTGCATCTCAAGACCCACGATATAGGCATCCATCAACTGTTTACCCGAAGCGTCGATCTCCTCTGCCAGCGGCAGCAGGGCCGGAATCAACACCGCCGTTGCATGGGTGAACCCGGGAAGATAGTTGTCGTCGTAATCGAGTGCATGGGCCGCCATGCCGTTGGCCAGGGCCGCCCAGGGAGCCGGCGCCTTCGCGGTTGCCCCGAAGACCGTGGCGGTACCGCTGCCGTATGGCACAATGGTTGCGCGAACCCGTGCCGCACCCTCATCGCCGGCGCCGGCTACCATACAGCCAATGACATCATAAATGGCGTCCCGGGCGCGCTGAATCGCCACATCCGATGTAATCTCCGGCGTTTCCGCCGCCCAAGTTGCAAATGCTTTGGTCACTTCCATCTGGCATTACTCCTTTTAGATTGATAATCGAATATATTGACTCATTATACCATTTATGATTATGCTGCAAATGGTAAGGAGGATCGGATATTGCATCGTAAAACAGACATTCTTGTCATCGGTGGGGGTGCCATCGGCATCTGTTCAGCCTATTATCTCAGCGAGCAGGGTCGAAAAGTGACCGTCGTCGAAAAAGGAGAAATCTGCTCTGGCAGTTCCTACGGAAATGCCGGCATGATTGTTCCCAGCCACAGCGTTCCATTGGCAGCGCCAGGGGTTATATCTAAAGGATTTAGGTGGTTATTGAATCCGGAAAGTCCGTTTTACATCAAACCCCGCTTCAGTGTCGACCTGTTGTCCTGGTTATGGGAATTTCGGAAGGCCTGCAGCAAATCACGAATGCATCGGTCCATACCCGTTATTCGGGATCTCAATATGGCCAGCGTAAAATTGTTTGAAGAGCTGGCAGCGATTGAAGAGCTGGATTTCGGTTTTGAACAAAAAGGCATGCTTTCCGTTTTTATTACGGAGGTGGGATACAAGGAAGGGGTTGCAGAAGCACAACTCATGCAGCAAAACGGTATCGACGTCACTGTATTAAATGTCGAAAAGCTTAAAGATTATGCCGCAGAAGCAAAAATCGCCGGCGTTGGCGGGGTGTTTTACCCTCAGGATGCCAATATCACACCTCATCGATTTGTGCGGGAGCTGGCGACGTATCTCGAAAAAAAGGGTGTCGATATCCATGAGTCCGCGGAAGTGCTCGGTTTTGATGTTGCCGACCGAAGCGTATCAAGTGTTAAAACAACCCGAGGCGATTTTTCTGCCGACGCAGTGGTGATTGCCAGTGGCGCATGGTCACCTGAAATTACCCGTGATTTGAGCATTAAATTACCGATTCAACCTGCCAAAGGATATAGTGTTACCTATAAACGACCGAAAACGTGTCCGGATATACCAATCGGCCTGGCAGAGGCAAAAGCGATTGTGACACCAATGGCCGATACCCTACGCGTTGCCGGAACCCTCGAATTGGCAGGGCTGGATCTATCCATAAACCGGCGTCGTGTTCAAGCCATTATCAAAAACGTTCCAAAATACCTGCCCGATCTGAATCCCGATTCTTTGGAGCTCATTGAAATATGGCGTGGACTGCGACCGTGCACTCCGGACGGTCTCCCCTTTCTCGGCCGTCCGCGTGGTTATGACAACGTTATCATTGCCGCCGGTCACGCCATGATCGGGATGTCGTTGTCTCCCATAACCGGTAAACTGGTCTCTCAACTCGCAGCCCATGAAACTCCCCGGTTCGATCTATTTCCCCTGCGTATCGAACGTTTCCGATAGGGATTTTGTATCCGTAATTAGAGTTTACCAATCTCAACGAGCATCTTTTTTAATTCTTCACGTTGGGACGCCGTCAGGCTGCTAACGGGTGCCCGCGGCGGCCCGCCTGCATAGCCGACCATTTCTGCCCCGGCTTTGAGCATGGCCGGATGCGTCCCCAAAGTAAAGGCACGTCTTAGCGGTGTCAATCGCTTTTGATAGGCCCTCCCAGCATCCAGATCCCCTTTTATAACGTTTTCGTAGATGCCGACGGCAATTTCAGGGGCCACGTTTGCAGTGGCGGCAATCGCTGCGGCGGCGCCGTGCATCGTCGCAGAGTAGATTAACGCATCGTTTCCCATCACAAATCGAAACCCCGGGGGTGAGTGAAACAGATAGGACAGCGCATTTGAGAAATCCCCTGAGCTGTCTTTGATTCCCACAATATTTTCAAAGGCTTCAGCCAAACGCACCACCAGGTTTACAGAGAGAGAATTTCCGGTTCGTGCAGGAAGATTATAAAGCAGAATGGGTAAATCGACAGACTGAGCAATGGTTGCATAGTACGCAAACATCTGCTCTTCATTCGGCGTGATGTAATTTGGAGTTAGCACAGACAGGCAATCGGCGCCCGCTTCCTGGGCAAGTTCAGAGAGCTGAACCGCCTCTCGTGTGGAATTGGCGCAGGTACCGACATATACCGGAACCCGTTTATTCACGTATTCGACGGTCCATTGAAAAATTCTTTTCTTTTCTTCAACGGTAAGTGACCAAAATTCTCCAGCGGTACCCACCGAAAATATTCCATGAACACCGGCTGAAATAAGGCCGTCTATCAGCTGTTGAAATCCTTTTTCATCCAGTTCTTCATCGTTGGTCATAGGTGTAATCATGGCTGGGATGATACCTCGAACAAATGCTGCGTCCATGTCGAATGCCTCCTCTTAAGTTTTGAAATGTTTCAGCAATCGATTTTCAGGATAACGATAAATCAGACTTTTAGTTCGATGTCAATTGAGAGTACCTGATCAAATTGTTGACATAAATCAGTTAGGCATGTAGTTTCTGCTTGGATTTTTCATTCTCAAATTTTTTCAAGCCCATGGTATCGTTGCCTAAAATCATTCTATCCACTGAAATTTAAAAAAGGAGACCAACACACAAATGAAACAACTATATATCTTAACCGGCCTTTTGTTCGTCTTTTTATTTGTCAGTTCTACCGCTGCTGGCGACATACAAGATGATTTTCTGGGGATAACGTGGGGGGCGGCCCAATCGAGTGTAGACAATATGCAAGAAGTTAACCGGGCGGCCGATATGGGTTATTACATAAGACCCGGTGAAACGTTCACAATAAATAACATAAACCTTGGACAGCCAATATACGGATTTTTCCAGGACAAATTTTTTGCTGCCTTCATCAAAATAGACTCCGACAAACACATCGATGAAATTAAGAGTTATTTAGATACAGAGTATGGGCCGGTAAGAGCGCAGTTGCGGGTAGCACAGACCATCTACATATACGATTATCACAATATTAAAATCAAACTGAAAGCGTATGAAACAAAGGGGACCTACAAATTGGGATTCTATTATACACCGCTTTCCTCAAAACTTAATGAAAGTCGCTTGGAAAAAAACGTCGAAACAACGATACAATTGGTGCCGAAAAAATAGAAGATGTATGTCGGATGAAGCCTATATTACTTAGAGAGCGATTCTTCCTCGTATACACCCCTGAACCGGGTCATCAACCGCCCATCCGATTATTCATCGGGGCAGTTTGTATTATCCTAACCACGGTTCTTTTAACACCCAATTTCGTGTCTTCTTCTGTAATTTCAATGGAATATTCACTGGGATTCAACGGCCGCTTCCAACTCAAAAAGTGGACCCCGTTGACCGTCATCCTTGAAAATAGAGGTCGCGCACTTAGCGGGCAGTTAGAGGTCATCGTAACTTCCGGAAGTGAGTATCGGCACGATGTTCATCAGACCACCTACACGACGAATATCGAACTTCCATACAATTCAAAAAAACGCTGCCCGTTTACGATCCAAATCGATTCGTTTACGCACGAAATGATCATTTGCTTAAGGCAGGAAAAAAAAACGATCATTTCGCGCTCTATAAACTTACGGTCTCACTACACCACCAAACCGCTAGCCATTGTGGTGCACCGAAAAATCTCTTCGGATTTTTTATCTGCGTTGCCAAAAAATATTTTTCCTGCGACCGTACGTCCTAGATTCCTTCCCCACATCTGGTATGGCTACGATGGGGTAAAGGTACTCATTATGAGCGCAGATGGATTTATTCATCTAAATGAAAAGCAATTTCACGCTCTGGAGGAATGGGTAAAAAATGGAGGCTATTTGATTACTGCCAGTGGAATTAACTATGGCGCGTTATTGGAAAAAAGAATATCCCGCCTGTTACCCATAAAGATACTGGGGCACCAGCAATTTTTTGAATTAAGTGCTTTATCCGCTTTCTGCAACCATAAGCTTACGAGCCCTGATCCGTTCCTTGTCTTAAACGCAAAGATCGAAAATTCTCAAATCTTGTTAAAAGAAAATAATATTCCAATCATCTTTGAACGTGGCATCGCCATGGGAAAAATCGTTTTTTTATCCTTTGATTTCTTTAACCCGCCCTTTAGCCGGTGGGCCTATAAACAAATGTTTTGGGATCGACTGCTGTCCATCGGTCCCACACCGCTCATTGAGGAAATAGATTTGGAGAATCGAACAATTCAGCGCACCTTGTTATCGAAAATGCCGGTGGATTTTCCAAGCTTTAAGCAAGCCCTCGCATTTGTTGTTTTTTATATATTATTTATTGGTCTTTATTATCATAAGGCAAGGCACAGAATTGACAATAAACTCAAATACGGTGGTTACCTTGTGATTTTCATCGCGGTGTTCACCGTAACAAGCTATCTGGCTTTCTTTTTTCCGCACAATCGTAAAAATTTGACGCACAATAGCTTTGCGTTGATAAAATACTTTGGACAGGACAGGATCGCCTCGATTAAACAGATGGTCGGCCTGTATTGCCTAAGAGAAACACCGTATAATGTTCGTTTCGGATCGGTTCTCGTACCGGTTACCCATCTTATGACCGAAAACCAGAGTAAAGACATACCGAATACATACCTTTTTCATGACGATAATTTCGGACTGCGCATCACAGGACATGCCGATAGATGGTCATCCAATTTCTTTGTTACCGATTCTAAAATCGCATTTCCCGGTGTCGCTGATGGTTTTGAAGACGAACAGGGTTTGGGCATCGTCATTAGGAATAAGTTGCCTCATAATATTATGGGTTGCTGGGGGTACGTGAATGGCCGTTATTTTCTTTTTGGAGATATTTTATCAAACACCACACAAACAAAGCGCATTCTCAGATCGGAGCGTGTCGATAAAGCAACCATCGAGCATCAGATGACAAGCCGGTTTGGCGATTTATCAAAAGAAATATTACAGGCGGTGCAATTCGTGTATCAATCACGGAAAAACACGGTGTGTCTTGTCGGCTGGATTCCACATAGATTAATCAGAATCGATGTTGCAAAATCGCATGATGCCGGCAAGAGTTTGTCTTTACTTCAATGGGAAATTCCTGTGAAAATAAAAGATGAAGTTTGATTACTTAACCGATGAATCGGAAAAAACACTCGCACCTTTTTTTTCACCAATGATGCTGTCCGCGTCGTTTCATTGCCTTTGGATGGTAGCCGGTCTGTTGCTGTTGTTCTGGCCGCGGCAGGCATTGTTTCATTTCATGGGTACAAACAAAGGACCCATGACATTTTTTTTGATTTTCACCGCGACGCTCATCACAAATAGTTATCTTAATCTACGATGCGGACGTGGAGAAATGATCCCGTCGGATGTATTGTCCGAATACCGTAAAGAACCGGTCGCCTTCGAGAAAGAAAGAGACTTTTTTCAATATGGTCTCATCGCGTTTCTGCTCCACACAAGCCTTTTGATGATGCCGTTTATTCCCCTTTTCGTCTTATCTGCATCCATTTCCGGTATCACGGGGTCTGTGTTGTTAAAGGCGGCTTTCATTGTTTACACAACTTCCCTTCTTTGCCGCATGTTCGGGTTTTTGATGTATCTTTTTTGGGGACGATTCCGCATGGAGGGGTATCTGTGCTCCCGGTTGTTTGTCGTCATCTTCATATTTGTAACGGCAGCATTTGCACCTTCTTTCAGCGCAATTCGCATTCTATACGCTCTGAATCAAGGCCTGAATCACAATTTGACAACAGGTGTTGCTCATTCCGGTTATAATTCATATGTTTCTTATATGTTGACCGTTATTTCAGGTTCTATAGTTCTTATGCTATTATGTCAATTGCTGGTTCGTCGTCACATGAACAAGGAGAAAAGATCGTGAACACCGGGCGTTCATTTGAGGAAAACATATCCAAACTCAAAAGGCGCTTTATTATCCGAACGATCTGTCGCAATGCCATCCTCGCGTTAGCCATATTTTTATTCGGTCACACGATCGTTGTGGGATTTGAAAAATTGGGGATGTTGATATTCGAAAGATCGATGCGCTTCTATGGCGTCTCCATTGGTATTTCTATTGCGGCCTCTCTACTTTATGCGGGCATTAAACGGAAAAGTTTTGATCGTTTTTTAATCGATACCGATACCCGTTTAAATCTTAAAGACACCATCAGTACTGCCTATGAGTATTTCAACCTTGGCAAAGTATCGGAATTTAAAAATCAGCTTTTGGAGGACGCAACTTTTAAACTATCCCAACTCAGCAGAAAGCAGCTTTTTCCGTTAAAATATTCTTTTGCCCATATTCTTCTGACTATATTGATTCTAACCAATGGAATTCTGCTTGCCGTAGACCGTTTTTCTTTTGCCTCTAAACAAACCGACATGGTTTCTGAAAACTCACAAGGCGTCAGCCATTTTCTTCAAGACCCCCCCGCGCCTAAAAAAGCGATCGTCAATAAACAAAAGAAAACGACCAAAGATCCCAAGGACCAGACGTATCAAAAACTGGAAACACTCGCCAAGAAGATAGCGGATCCGTCCATGACCCGCAAAGAGTTGTTAACAGCGCTGACTGAGATGCTGGAAGAAGTTCAAAGCACTCAATCGCTTCTTTCA
>JAHEHB010000464.1 GCA_024644775.1 Deltaproteobacteria bacterium | reverse complement strand
TTCGACTCGATTATGGGGGGGCGCAGGAACACTATGGAGTCGTCCCGGATGTGGCAGTATATGGAAAAGCATTAACCGGAGGTTTTTCATTGGCAGCCATCTGCGGAAAAAGAGAGATTTTAGACGCGACAAACCCGGATCGGGCGGGTACACCCAGTCACGCATACTTTAGCGGAACGCTTAATGGAAACCCACTAGCGGCAGCAGCAGGGGTTGCCTGTCTGACGGAACTCGAAAAAGAGGGAATATTAAAAGACTTACATGATCGTGGTGAGAAATTTATGGAAGCGATTCGAGATATCGGGAATTCCTGCGGAGTCCCTTTGCAGGTGGCAGGCGACGGACCCGTTATGCAATTGTTTTTTACCGGAAACCCGATCCGTAGTTACCACGACACGCTGGGGCAGGACGAAGATATGATGAAAAAAGTTACTCGAATGTTATGGGAAAACGGAATTGCGGCAACGCCCGCGAAAATCTACCTATCCCTTGCCCATTCCTCAAATGATCTGGATCAATTTCTCGACACCTTAAAAGGTATCCTCTCAAAGATCTGACGCGTAAATCCGTTAAAATCGGCAATCATAGAGAACATGAAAAACAAATAACCATGCAGTAGTTATGATAAATCTGCAAAGATTCCGCTTCTAACCTTTCACTGCACCCAGGGTTAACCCGCTTACGATGTACCGCTGAACGATAAGCGCCAGGATGAACACCGGTATGCAGATGAGAGTGGCTGCAGCGGCCACAGCACCCCAATTGACCCCTTCGAAGGTCATGAAATTGAAAACCGCCACGGGAACGGTACGGGTATTATCACCT
The DNA here is from genome assembly GCA_024644775.1 of Deltaproteobacteria bacterium. Next base: position 3,407 of record JAHEHB010000464.1, on the reverse strand, counting down.
GCCAGGACCAGCGCGAAGGTGAAGTTATTCCAGGAGAAGATGAAACTTAGAATCGAGGATGCCACGATTCCCGGTTTTGTGAGCGGCAGCGCCACTCGCCAAAATGTGCCAATCCATGAGCAGCCGTCTATACGTGCGGATTCGTCCAGATCCCGGGGGATATCCTCAAAAAAAGGGATCATAATCCACATGGTCATCGGCAGCGTGAGGATGAGATGACTGAGGATCAATGCAAGGTGGGTGTCGAGCAAACGTGCCCGGCTGAACAGGATAAACCATGGCACAAGATAGCCGATACCCGGCATAATGCGGGTAACCAGTACAATGATCGCAAGATAGTTTTGGCGGAAACGGGCGACGGAATAGGCTGCCGGCAAACCGAGTATCAGCCCGAGGCCTGTCGAACCGAGGCCCACAATCAAGCTGTTTACGATGTACTCCGTAAAAGGGGTTTTGTGCAGGGCCTCTTGTTGAAACAACACATCCCGGTAGTTATCGAGTGTCGGTTCGAAAAAAAATTCCGGAGGGTACGCAGAGGCCAAAACGCCGCCTTTCAAAGAAGTCAGCACCATCCAATAGAAAACGAAGAATATCGGGAGGCTCACCAGAGCGAGTATGATATAGAAGGCCGTTCGATGAAGGAGCTTGCGGGGTCGAGACGATGTTTGAGAGATCTTCCGGAAAGGCTCGTTGCCCTCAATATATGTTTCGTCAGGCATTAGATGCCTCCGCTTCTCTACGCAGCTTGATGATGATCAGGCAGACCCCCAAAATGATGGCGAAAAAGACTATCAGCAAGGAAGACGCGTAACCAAATCTGAGATATTGAAATGCGGCAAAATAGGAATAGATATTTAACGTTTCCGACGCATAACCCGGACCCCCCTGGGTCATAACAAAAATAATATCAAACGCCTTGAGGGCATCGATGGTTCGAAACAGCGCTGCCACAGCGATGGTGGGACGCAATAGCGGCAATGTCAAATAGATAAATTGCTGAAATCTGCTGGCACCGTCTATCTCTGCCGATTCGTAAATCTCACTGGGTAATGACGCCAAACCCGCTGTGCAGATCAGCATGACCAAGGGGACATGCTCCCAGGTATCAACGATTACCAGGGCAAAAAGCACCTGGCTTCGGCTATATGCCCAGTCCTGGCCCGGGAGTGCCAATTTGCCCAAGAAGAAATTAAAGACGCCAACTGCCGGGTTATACATCATCATCCAGACCAGGGCGATGGCGGCGGGTGTCGCAACGAAGGGCATCAGATAGAGTGTGCGCATCAAACCGCGGCCAAAGAACTCTCGATTAAAAAGCACGGCTAACCCCAATCCGGCAGATAGCTGAAAGACCAAGCAACCAATGGTGTATACAGCAGTGCGCCAAAGCGCGCCCCAAAACCGCTCATCGGTGGTGAAGAGATCGATATAATTTTTAAACCACAAAAATTCGGGCCCTACAATGCGGGAACCCGACCACTTGTGGAAACTCATGTAGAGGGTGTACGCCACCGGAAAGATACACAACAGAACTAAGAGAATGAGCGCCGGTGCCGGTAGAATCCAATTGGAGTGCCTGTCAACCAGGTCCAGACTGTTAATTTTATTGCTGCTGTATTCCAACGTTACATTTTTCTTCTTCTGCAAGAAGGCCTCGTAATTCAGAGCGTCGGCAGTTCAACGAGAAGAGCTACCGACGCAGAGGATCTTTCTAAATCACACCATCGCGTTTTGCCAGAGCAGTTAACTCCTTATTGGCTTTCTTTGCGGCTTCTGCTACATCGCCGCCTTCAATGGCGATGGTAATGGGAGATCCCGCTATATCGCGTGCCTCCGGGACACTAATAACGGGTGGCGCCCATTCGTCGTCTCCGTTTGCAAAAGTCCACCTGGCGGTCTCCACCCAATCTTTAGGTGCGGTACCGATTGCTTCCGGATTTTCCCAGGCCGATTTACGGCCCGCTGAAATACCGAGTTTCAGGGCCTTTACCTGGATCTCCTTTGAAGCAAGGAACTGGATCCATAGCCAGGACGGCAGCTTGCGATTTGACTGGCTAGAGATGGCCATGCCGTAAACATAGATGGTTGGCGTGTTGCGTTTCGGCCCGGCCGGAAATTTTGCATAGGCAACTTTTCCAACGACCTTTGAGGATTTGGGATCCTCAAATTTCCCACGAAATGAAAGATCATCACAGTATATGGCGGATTTGCCTTGCTGAAACAAGGGCAGCAGTTCCACATGGGACATGTTGATGACGCCTGGTGGTCCATAGTTTTTAAGTAGCCCGCCGTAATACTTATACGCTGCAATGGCATCTGGTGTGTCAAGCGATGCGGTTTTTCCGTCTTCGCCCATGTAGTCACCACCGAAATTGTGCAAGAAGGCCGCGAACATCGACACCGCAGCTGATTTCTGGCCCCGGCAGGTGAAGCCATATACGTTGGGTGGATCGTGTAGTGCTTTGGCAACTTCTTCTAGCTCTTGGAAATTTTTGGGTATTTCGAGCCCTTTTTTCTCTAAAAGATCTTTACGGATAAACATGAACTGTCCGCCGTTAGTAACCGGCAGCGCAATGATTTTCCCATTTAGGGTGCATGCCGCCAGGGAACCTTCGAAAAAATCTTTTAGATCGAAATCAGGCGCCAACCAATCCGGGTTGTTGATAAAAGAATCGAGAGGCTCGTACCAACCGTTTCGACCGTATTGGGCGAAATCCTGGCCACGGGTGGTGCGAAAAGTGTTGAGGCTTCCCATCCCGGCGGTCAATTCCGTCGCAATTTTCTGGCGGGCTTGAGCCTGTTCGAACGCTTCGAACTTTACGGAAATCCCTGTCTTTTTCTCGAATTCGGGCACGAGCGATGCCCAGAATTCTTCCGGGCTGGACTTTAAACCGATGTAATTGGTCTTATCCCCTTTGGCCATTGTCCAGGAAAATTTATTAGGGCTTCCCGTAGATATCATGGGGGTAAACGCACCTGCCGCCAGTCCGGCAGCCCCGATACCCAATCCTCGTAGAAAGGCTCGACGGTCGATCTTGGTATTGCGTGAATTGTCTTTCATTGAATTCCCTCCTTTATAAGAAAAGGTTAATGGATTCAAACAAATTGGCTATGCAATTGATGCGGTTATCAGTTGTCGCTGAGGCAATGTCACAGTCATCCTTTCTTCTGGATCTGTCAACAAGAGCAGTGCCCTTACTGCAAGCCGTGACGCAGTGAAACATACTTAACACCCTTTGTGTTGTCAAGCCAAACGGTTCCGACGCATAACCGAGTTCAGCCGTTCCGGAAAACGAGTTGAAAACGGTGGATGAAAACGCTACGCTTCGAAAGACCGCACATGAAAGAACAGGTTGACTCGGAACTGTAGATATAAGTTCAGACCTCGTTGAATAGTTTACTGGTTA
>JAHEHB010000463.1 GCA_024644775.1 Deltaproteobacteria bacterium | reverse complement strand
GGCCCGGTATCGGGGTATATTTTAAGGAGGTAGATAGGGTCACCCAAACACTGGCCGAAAAGGGAGTGATATTTGAAAAAGAAAACCCCGTAACCAACCTGATGAATGATACGGACAAAGGCCGCATCAGAGAGGACGTGTTCGAAGAAAAAGTTCTTTCCTGTATCATCGAAAGTAAAATCAGACTAAACAGGGTGCCGGACATACTAAGCGCGATAAAAGAACTTATGCCTTCCTTGACCACGATCGTGAGCCTCGGTGTATCGACCAGATGTGATGACAACGGCGATGATCCCTTAAGGGAGATTCTCCGAAGTGAGGGATACGACGCCTGGCGGGCAAAAATCAACTTAGGCATGGGAAGGCGTACTAAACCAATTATTAATACCGAGGAAGAGACGTTATGACAAATACCCTTCATAGATTTGGAAAACCTGAAAGCCTCCAAGACGACTTTATCGTGTTTATCATGGCTTCAAGGGGCGTTAATCATAAAGATGCACCGGAGAAAGTACAGGCTTTTCTAAATGCGGCCGTGAAATATAACCCTGTGAATATTGGAAACGGTCTCATCGGTTCAATGTATCGACCGGAGAAAGATTTGAGCTTCACAAAATTGTATTTTAACGGCCGAAAGGAACAGATTCCGGCAGAGAAGGTCATTGGGTCCCTGGCGGAATCGATCAGTGCTACGGTTGTTTTTGACAACAAAGAGGCCATGGAAGGCTTCCTGAAAGAGGTAAAGGAACTTAACCTGGGCCTTTCCGTCAACGTAAGTGCTTTGGCTGATGAGGTAAGGGCAGCCTGCCGGAAAAGTGGTATTACCATACATTCTGTAGAATACTCCCTGGGATTCCATGGAGACCTATTTCGACTACCGGACCGTCATGTGTTATCCCTGACATCCATGTGCGGCCATGGCATGATCTCGGCCAATTTTGCCCGGAAGCTGATAGACCGCGTCAAGGAAGCCAGGATAACGCCGGAGAAGGCAGCCGGCTATATGGCAAAATTCTGTGTCTGCGGCGCCTTCAACACCTCGCGGGCCATTCGTATCCTCAGCGAGGCCAGAATGGCTAATTGATAGTCCCTCATATTGGTATCGGTTTGTAGGTTTTTTCTCACAACAACTTGAAACAGACGTATGATTCGAATTTTACCGCTAATTACCGTATCTTCCCCACTTAACTTGACATTTCATACCGATCATGGTCTTAGGAAAACTCGAAGGGAAACATTTTCATCGACTCAATAAGAAATGGAATATAAATGGGCTTAAGAAATATAAAGGCACTGGCATTTGACGTTTTCGGAACCGTCGTCGATTGGCGCGGCAGTCTCATGCGTGAAGGTATTGACTTTGGTAGAGCAAAGGGTATTCGGGATATCGATTGGGGACAGTTCGCCGACGCCTGGCGAAGGGGTTATCGACCGGCTATGGACAGCGTCCGAGCAGGGGAGAGGCCTTGGGAAAACATCGATACGCTCCATCGCTGGATTTTGGATTCATTATTGGAAAAATTTAATATTAAAGATTTAAGTGAAGCCGAAATAGACTATTTCAACCGTGCATGGCATCGGCTCGATCCGTGGGCGGATGCCATTGAGGGTTTGAGTCGTCTGCGCCGGCAATATGTCATCGCAACACTATCGAATGGCAACGTCGCGCTACTGGTCAACATGGCGAAATCTGCCGGCCTGCCCTGGGACTGCATTCTCTCTGCGGAGCTGTTCAGACACTATAAACCGGACCCTGAAGTCTACCAGGGTGCAGCCCGGCTGTTGGGTATCCCAACCGACGAGCTTGTGATGGTCGCCGCTCATAAAAACGATCTTCATGCCGCCCGGGCGGCCGGCTGTAAAACAGCATTTATACCAAGGCCGCTGGAGTATGGTCCCGAAAACATACCCGACATCACCCCCGATCCGGAATTTGATATAACAGCGAAAGACTTTATTTTGCTTGCGGAGCAGATGGGAGCTTAAGGTTCACAAAAAAATAAATTCTTAATTTCCGTATATTCTGCTGTTAGGAAAATTTTCTGTATGCCAACTGCTTTACTCTCTATGTTTTTGAACCTTACACCAAACCCTGGTCCAGCATGGCGTTGACCACCCGCACAAAGCCCGCGATGCTGGCCCCCGCTAAATAATTTCCAGGTTCACCGTAATCGGCGGCCACGTCCAGACAGGTCTTGTGGATACTCTTCATAATGCTCCTTAGACGACGATCGACTTCATCTGCCGACCAGGTCAGGAGCATTCTATTTTGGGCCATTTCCAAACCGGATACCGCCACGCCGCCGGCATTGGCGGCTTTTCCGGGAGCATAGAGAAGCTTTTTGTCCAAAAAGATCTTAATGGCTTTGGGGGATGACGGCATATCGGCGCCTTCACAGATCAGTTTAATACCATTATTGATGAGGTTATACGCATCTTTTTCCCCGATTTCATTTTCCACAGCACATGGAAACGCGCAATCGGCCCTGTGAGTCCACAGTGGATTGTAATCCAATGACGTGTCGGCCTCTGTGTAAACCGTTTCAGAATATTTATCGATATATTCTTTGATTCTTCCGCGCTTAATGTTTTTTAGACGCTTGATAAACAGCAGTTTATCTTTATCGATCCCTTCCGGATCATAGATATACCCCGAGGAATCGGAAAGGGTCAGCACTTTTCCTCCCAGTTCAACAATTTTTTCGGCGGTATGTTGGGCCACGTTTCCGGATCCCGATACCAGACAGGTTTTGCCTTCAAGGGTTTCATTCCGGGACGCCAACATTTCTGCTGCAAAATAGACGACACCGTATCCGGTTGCTTGCGGGCGAATATAGCTTCCGCCCCACTGCAAGCCTTTGCCGGTCAATACACCGGAGAATTCATTACGCTGCTTTTTATACATCCCAAAGAGAAACCCGATTTCCCTGGCTCCCACCCCAAGACCACCGTCGGGGATATCCGTATCTTGTCCAATATGGCGGGACAACTCGCTCATAAAGCTTTGGCAGAAACGCATCACTTCATCATCGGATTTTCCCTTTGGCTCAAAATCGGATCCCCCCTGGGCACCACCCATGGGCAGCGTGGTCAGAGCGTTTTTGAATATCTGCTCAAAAGCCAAAAATTTAAGAATACTTAAATTTACCGAAGGGTGAAATCTCAATCCGCCCTTGAATGGCCCGATGGCGTTGTTCATTTCTACTCTCAAGCCGCGGTTCACGCGCACGCGTTTTTCGTCGTCCATCCAGGGAACCCTAAACATGATGACCCGTTCCGGTTCCGTGATCCGCTCTAAAACACCCAGTTGACGATATTCATCGTGGCGATCTAAAACCGGTTTTACAGTCTCAATGAACTCCTGAACCGCTTGGTGGAATTCTTGTTCCTGTGGATCTCTTTCCAAGATCTGTTTCAGGATAGTATCTGACATCTCAAACCTCCTTTAAAGTTGGGACAAGACAAAACATTTCCAAATTTTAGAGAGCCTATGCGTCGATAATCTCCAAAGCCTCTTCTCGATAGGCATCCATAACATACTTTATGCCGGTGATTCTGGCGCACTCCTCGGTCAGGGAAAATATGTCGTCTCGACTGATGTATTCCACCTTCCAGTTGCGTGATCCAGCCATCAGTTGTTGGAGCCCTACCTTGATTTTATCTGTAACGTTATAGATTCCAATAGCGCCCAGTGGGAAGTGGTCAACATCGGAGCCGTATTTTTCCTTTAATACTTCATAGTTCATAAAAATTTCTTCTTTGGAAAACCCATATTTTGATACGTTGGGAGGCAATCCGCCGTCTTCATCACGCAACCATTTTTCCGCATTTTTTCCAACCATGCCTGGAATCATCAAACCCCGGCCCATGCAGACGGCTTTGCAGTAGGGTGCACCCAGAGCCAGAGCTTTAAAGACATGATCCTCGGAGGAAAATCCTCCGGCAAATGCAATGTCCGGAACGCGTTTGCCGTTTTTGGCAAGTCGTTCGCTCAACTCATAGGCCATGGAATGGAGGTAGATGGAAGGTATACCCCACTCGGTCATCATTCGCCAGGGACTCATTCCGGTTCCCCCCGGTGCCCCGTCAATTGTTAACAGATCAATATCCGCATCACTGGACCAACGGATTGCCATGGCCAGTTCTCTTATCGGATAGGCACCGGTCTTCAATGTGATGCGTTTGGCCCCATACTTGCGCAACCGTTCCACCTCTTTTATAAAGTCTTCCTGA